>RFKS01000263.1 GCA_003694205.1 Alphaproteobacteria bacterium
GACAAAAACCCCGTCCGACAATCCGCGCAGGAACAGCTTGTTGCGGCCCGGGCCGCTGCCGACGACCGTAAAGCCGGCGATTGGCACCTGAAGGTCGCCCGACATGGTGAAGCCGAAGCTGGCCATCTGCTCCGCGGTCACCATGGCGGTGCTCGCTGGCAGCCGAATGACCGGCAGGTTGCGCTTGCTTGCACGCACGCGGATCTCTTCCATGCGTGGCGGCTCAGCCACGAATGCGACCCGCGAATCTTTCAAGGCGGGCGTCTGCGCCGGCTTGCGAATCACGCGCAGGATGGCCAGCGCAGGGCCGGCACGCTCGAAGGTCAGACCGCTATTGCGTAGCAGGCGCGCGAGTGCCTCCCAGGGGTCGCTTACGCCGCTTACAGTTGCGCTCCGCTTCTGAAAGAGGCGAATTCCGGGAAAGCCAACCGAGATTCCGGTCTCTCGCGTGAAGGCGGCAAGCGCATCGAGAAGGGGTTGTTCCGGAATGTTGAGGGGTCGTTGCGCCTCCTGCGCGGGTGCCAGCACGGGCGTTAAAAGACAGAATAAGACGACAAGACATCGTAACAACACTGCGCGGCGGCGTTGCCCTGTAGAAAATCCGAGATCTCGCGCACCGCTCAATGTCTTTCCCCCCTTTTGTCGTTTTTCGCCCCGCCTTGCTCGCAAGCGTCATGCCTCAACGGTCGAGATCAGGATTCTATAGCCTATCCAGATGGCCCCGATGACCAGCAGCGCGAGATTCGCGATCGTTGGCGGCAGTGTGCCGGCCACCCCGAGCGCCTGAAGGAACGACTGCAAAATAACGATGATGAAGCCGTAACTGAGGGCGCGCGCCATCCGGGCAATCTGCCGACCGTTGCGGCTTCCGGTACCGCCAAAGGTAAAGGCAACAGCCGTCATCAAGAGCGCCATTGCGGGCCCCGCCACGCGACGCAGAATCTCGAATGCCACAGCCGGTTTTCCGTTCCGGATGCCCGCGGTGTCAGGCGCATACCGATAGAGCTCGGCCAGACTCAAGGTATCCGCGTCACGGGGAAACGCCAGGAAATCCAGTGGCGGCGTTTCTATCTGGTCGCTTTCGGTCGGCTGCGGTCCGCGCGCGGTGTCAAATTGAATACCAGCAGCCGAGGCGAGAAACCATTCACCGCCGATGCCGATCGCACTCGCAGCCCGCCGGAGCTCGGTGATTCGGCCCCGGGGGTCCTGTCGCAGAAACAGCGCATCCTCGAGAAACACCAGTTTTCCGGTTTGGTGTGCCCGACCGGCATGGGCGATCAGACCGTCCGCGCTGAGCCAGACGTCACGGCGCTCCCTTACCTTGAGCCAGCCGCCACCCGGGCCGTAGCCATTCGCCTTCCACACCGCGAGCTGCGCATTCGCATGCGGCGCCAGCGTGTTGGACACCACAAGACCGGCCATCGCGATCATGCCGCCGACGGCAAGAAAGGGCACGAGCAGGCGCCAGGGTGAGGCGCCGGCGGCCGCCATCACGGTCAGCTCGTGGGTCTGCGAAAGGCTGATCAGCGTGAGTAGCGTGCCGAGAAGCGTCGCAAGAGGCAGAAAGCGGGTCAGTTGCTCGGGCCATCTGAGCCAGGCATAGCGCAGGAGATCCACCCATCGTGCACCCTCGGCGGCAAGGATGTCTCGCGCATGGGTCAGGATATCGACGAGCAGCACGAGGGCGAGAAGAAGGACAAGCGTGGCCAGGACGAAGAGCACGAGGCGGCTGGCGATATAGCCGCCGAGCAGAGGATGGCGGCCCCATCGCCCGGTCGTCATCAGGCGCTCGGTCCCGCCGCGCAGATGGTCCCAGGCGTGCCACAGCCGTCCCCGCCCCTGTGACAGGCGCGGAATCCCGGGCTCGTGCACGCTCCGGCGGTAGAGAAAAACCGCGGCGCCGGTGAAGCCTGCGAAGGGGAGTGCGATCCATTCTGCGGCGATCACCGCATGGGCTGCAAGCGAGGTCGCGAGCTGTACGGCCTCGACATAGCCGACAAGGATGAGAAGGCCGATGGCGGCGCCGGCATAGGCGCGCCGGCGGCGGTTGGCGATCCCGAGCGCGAAGGCGAGCAAGGGCAGGAAGGGCAGCACCAATGCCTGGACAAGGCGTGAAACGAGGCGCGCCCGGTAATCCGCGCGGCGTTCCGCTGTAAGCGCCCCATGCTTTTGCAGCGCGGACCAGATTTCCGCCGTCGTGGCCTCATTCCCAAGCGCCGGACGCGGGCGAAAGGCGGATATCTCGGGAAGTATGAGCGGCAGCGTCACGCGGGAAAAATCGAAGGCGAGCGGCGCCGTCTCCTGTGGCTGCTCGACAAGCCCCTGCCCGTCGTCGAGAACGAGCCGCGCATATCCGCGCCGCTCATCGGCGAGCAATGCGCCCCGGCGCGCGCTGAAATACTGGCAGGGGCCGGCATTGCAGGAGGCGAAAAAAAGCCCCGTTCCCTGGTGCCCCGTGGCGTCGATAGCCGAAAAACGCAGCACCGCCCGGTCGGGCAATGTGACGAAGCGCCCCGCCTGCAGGCGCGTGCCGAGCACCCGCTGCTGGACGCTGTGGCCAAGCTTCTGGAAACGGTATTCGCTTTTCGGCTGCACCACACCGCCGAGATAGAAACCAACGCCGGAAAGGATCACGCCAAGGACCACAA
>RFKS01000264.1 GCA_003694205.1 Alphaproteobacteria bacterium
CCCAGCCGGCGCCGCCGCCGAGTCCCTTCGCGCCCATGCCCGAAGCCCACAGCAACAATGCCGTCGCTGCCGCCGAACGCGACGGCCGGGCCTATCTCTACAGTTTCATGGGACTCAAGGCGGGCCGCGGCGCCACCGACATCTCGACCGCCGCCTTCGAATATGATGTCGCGGCGGATCGCTGGCGCCGGATCGACCCGGTGCCGGTTCCAGAGGGACGGCTCGCCAGCGCCGCTGCCGTCATCGACAACCGCATCTACCTCTTCGGCGGCTACACGGTGGCGCCGGACGGACACGAGACCTCGACCCCGCATGTCTTTCGCTACGATCCGGAGAGCGGACGCTATCGCCGCCTCGCCGACATCCCGAAGCCGGTCGACGACAGCGTCGCCCTCGCCTATGCCGACCGTTATGTCTATCTGGTGAGCGGCTGGCACCAGGACGGGAATGTCGCCGATGTCCAGGTCTTCGACAGCCGCGACGGCGTCTGGTTCAACGCCACGGCGTTCCCCGGGACCCCGGTTTTCGGCCATGCAGCGGGCATTCTCGGCAACCGCATGCTGGTCATCGACGGTGTTGCCGTGCTTGGTCGCACGGACGGCAAGCGCCGCTTCGGTATCGTCCGGCAGGCCTGGCTCGGCACCATCAACCCCGACGATCCCTCGGACATCGCCTGGCGCCGCGTCGAGGACCATGCCGGCCCAGGGCTCTACCGGGCCGCCGGCGGCGGCGCCCCCGATTTCGGTCTCATCGTCTTCGCCGGCGGCGCAACACGCGCCTATAATTACTCCGGCATCGGCTATGACGGGAAGCCGGCGGAGCCTTCGGCGCATGTCTTCGGTTACGATCCGGAAAACGACGTCTGGCTCGGTTTCGCCGACAAGGCGATCCCCTCGATGGACCATCGCGGCCTCGTCGCCGCCGGCGGTGCGCTGTGGACCATCGGCGGCATGGGGCGCGGCCAGCGGGTCATCCCCTGGCTCGATCGCATCGTGCCCGCAGACTGATCAGCGCAGCACGTCGGCGTGCTGCGCCCCGCGGAAGACGGCGTTGAGGAAAAGCGTATCGAGCCCGTCCTGATAGGCCCGCGTCGTGGTCTCCTCGGTGATCGCGATGACGAGTCCGCGCCCTGCCTCCTCGACCTCGGCCAGCGGCTTGAAGGCGAGCTGCGCAACATTCTCCTGCCAGGCATGGCCACTGGCGACGAGATGATCGGCATCGACGAACCGCACCACATTGCGGCCACGGTCACGCCGCGCCGGGGTGTAGATGCCGCGCCCGGCGGCAATCGCGTAGAGCGTCGGCCTGAGCCCCGCCGCAAGCCAGTGCTCGGGCTCGTCGACGACCGCGCGCAGAATGGCGCCGGGCAGCGCATCGGGCGACGCCTTTTCGGGAGCGATCCGCTGCCGGTAAGCCTCTTCATCGGTGATGATTTCGCCTGATACTGTGCGCCCTTTTTCCCCCTCGCTCCCCTGCGGGCCCTGTTCTCTCTCTCCCGCTTTCGCTGCCTGTTCGCGACGAATGGAGACGAGATCGACGTCGGGATCGGCGAGGAAGTCGACCGCCGAGCCGAGCCCGATGAGCACGCCGCCGCGATGCACCCAATCCTTCAGATTGGCGACTCCGTCCTCGCCGAGAACCTCGCGATAGCTGGCGCCTCCGAATCCGGACTGCGCCGGAAGGACGAGGACGTCGAAGCGGTCGAGATCGTCCGCGCCGAGCCGCCGCGTGCGGATCGGCGTCACCGGATAGCCATAGCGCCCCTCGAGCAGGAAGCGCGTATTGCCCGCCGAATAGGGACTTGTCGGCAGGTCCCATGCGATCGCCACCTTTGGCGCCGGCTGCGGGCGCACCTTGCGCGAGCCGAAGCTCGGGCCTTCGACGATCCAGCTCGAGGCAACCCCGGTGACCGTGGCACCGGTTGCGACGGCAAGCCGGCGCAGGGTCTTTGCCAGATCGGGCGGATTGTCGCTGACCGGAAAAATCAGGGATCCGGCGGGATAGGTCTCGCCGCCGGCGAGCGTGAAGGCCTCATCGGCGCTCCGGACCTTGAGCCCGGCGCGCAACGCCGCGGTAAGCAATTGCGCCGCCGGGGCCTCGCCCCAGGCAACGAGATAGGCGACCGACTCCCCCGTCGCCGGCTCGACGAGGTGGCCCTCCGGCCTCTCCCCGCCATGCACCGGCGCCGTCGCCACGCGCACCCCGTCGCTGCAGCGGTCGACCGCGACATTGAAGAGATAGGGCAGCGACCAGGCGGTGATGTCGTAGATCTCGTCGGGCAGGCCACGCTTGCGACGTTCCTCTTGCGCCGCGACGAAGCGCGCGTCCATCTCGACATCGGGCTCGAGAAGAACCGCCAGCCGTCGCTTCTCCGGCTGCGCCGCGTCGATCACATAGCTGCCCGCCGCATAGCGCGTGCCGCAAGCGCGGAAATCCGCCGTCGCGCGGCCGACCTCGATGCCATGAAAGGCGAGCAGCCGCGCCAGCCGCCCACTCGCCGCCGGCGTGTCACCGGCCGGCAGGATATAACTCCGCGTCGGCCCGCGGCGGCCTTCCGCGATAGCGCTCCGGCGATAGTCGTAGAAGTCGCGATAGAGCTTCTCGCGGTTCTCGGCCACCACCTCGGCGGTGGACAGAGAGGTGATGAAGTGGTGCCGCACCGCATCGGCATAGCTGAGCGTGCTGCCGTCGCGGCGGCGGAAGACAAGCCCGCGCGGGCTCGCCTGTTCGTAGGTCATGGCGATGCCGCCATAATAGCTCGGCCAGCTCGCGCCATAGCCGGGATAGAAGGCGTCATAGACCTCGCGATTGAAATAGGCGATGCCGAAGCGGTCGAAATAGGCCGCGTGATGGCGTCCGAAGAGCTTGAGATTGGCGCGTTGCGTCGCCGTCAGATGGGGATTGAAGGGCACCGCTTCGGGGGCGAAGAAATAGGTCTCGTCGCCGCTCATCTCATGCGCATCGACCATGACCAGCGGCAGCCATTCGCGAAGCGCGGCGATCTGCCCCCGGATCTCGGGTTGCGTCACCCTGAGCCAGTCGCGGTTGAGGTCGAAGAGATAGTGGTTCGTGCGCCCGCCCGGCCAGGGCTCGTCATGCTCGGCGGCGAGGCGATCGGCGGCGGGCTCGATGCCGAGCGCCTGCTCGTAATGATGGACAAAGCGCGCACGGCCATCGGGGTTCTGCATCGGCACGATGAAGACGATCGTGTTCGTCATGATCTTTTCGATCCGGGGGTCCTTGCCCGCCAGCAGGTGATAGGCGGTGAGCAGCCCGGCATCGGTCGAGGAAATCTCGTTGCCGTGGACGCCATAAGAGAGCCACACCGTGCCCGGCAGGCTGGTGATGATCGCGTCGGCCTCCGCCTCGCCGGTCCGGCGCGGATCGGCGAGCTTCGCGATGTCGGCCTTGATCGCGTCGAGGTGGGCGATGGTCTCCGGCGCAGCGATGATTGCATAGACGAGTCGCCGCCCCTCCCAGCTTCGCGCGTAATCGACGATGCGCACGCGATCGGGCGCGGCCGCGGCCAGCGCCTCGAGATAGCGGATCGCCGCCTTGGGCTTGGTGATGACGGTCCCCGGCGCGTGCCCGACCACCTCTTCAAGACGCGGAATCGCGGGATCGAATTCCATCCCCGGCCAGGTGAGAAAGCGCTCCTCAGCAAGCGCCACACCGGCCCAGAGGATGAAAATGAGGCTCAAGAAGACGCGCATGGACAAGGTCCCTCCCCGCTCGTGTTTTCTTGAACGTCAGAGTGACGGGATGAGGGGCCGAGTGCAAGCGGCAAGCTTGCCCGACGCACCACGAATGGGCCACAGTGGCGCCATGGCCGGCTTGCGCGAACGTCTCGCCTATGCCGCGGCGCAGGGCACGCGGCTCGCCTTCTATGGCGCGCAATATGCGCTCTCGCGGCGTATTGCCAAGGCGCGGGAGATCCCGCAGGCCGCGGAGGCGCAGCGGCGGGCGGACCTGCCCGCGCGCGCTGTGGTGCGGCGCGCCATGCGCGATCTCCTGCGCCGGGACCTCGCCAATGTCCGCGCCGGCCTCTACCCGCCGCCATCGCTTCTCCCCGACCATCCCGCGCGCCTCCTCAAAGCCACGGCCGGCTTTTTCGCCGATCTGCCGAGAGCGATCGAGCGGCGGCAGCGGCGCGGCGCTACCGATGTGCGGAAAGAGGTCAATGGCGGTGACTACCCGCCCTATTATCTGCAGAATTTTCAC
>RFKS01000265.1 GCA_003694205.1 Alphaproteobacteria bacterium
GTATGACCGACGACGTGCGAAAGGCCAAAGCGGTCGGGCTGCTGACCGCGCTTCTCAAGGAGGACGAGACAGCGGCCTCCAACGTCATGGCCTCGATGATCGACAAGGGCGGCTTTGACAATGCGCACTTCGACAAATTCGTCGGCGAGGCCGTTGCGGTGCTGGACGAGATCCAGCTCGATCGCGATCTCCGCGACGATGTGGCCATGACCTTCGAGCTGGTCCGCGATGCCGCCCTGGCCGCATCGGCAAAGCATGGTGCAGGCAAGAAGCCGTCCGCCAGATCGGATGCGAATGGCCGGGCTGCGGCCCAGAGCGATGGCGCGGTGAGCAAGCGATCCTCGCAGTCGATCCGGGTCTCGGTCGACCTGCTCGAAGACCTCATGAACATGGTCAGCGAGCTCGTTCTCACGCGCAATCAGCTTTTGCAGATGGTGCGCGAGAAGGAGGACAGCGAGTTCACCGTTCCCATCCAGCGCCTGTCGCAAACCACGACCGAGCTGCAGGAGGGCGTCATGAAGACGCGCATGCAGCCGATCGGCAATGCGTGGGCGAAACTGCCGCGTATCGTGCGCGACCTGTCGCACGAACTCGACAAGAAGATCGAGCTCGACATGAAGGGCGCCGATACCGAACTCGACCGCCAGATCCTCGAGCTGATCAAGGATCCGCTGACCCATATGGTCCGCAACTCGGCCGATCACGGCATCGAGACCCCGGCCGAGCGGGTGGCGATGGGCAAGCCGGAGACCGGCACCATCCGACTCAACGCCTTTCACGAGGGCGGACACATCATCATCGAGATCCGCGACGACGGGCGCGGCATCTCTGCCGACAAGCTGCGCAAGAAGGCACTCGAGAAGGGCTTTGCGACCGAGGCCGAGCTCGCCGAGATGTCGGAAGCGCAGATCCAGAAGTTCATCTTCCACCCCGGTTTCTCGACCGCGGCCGAGGTGACAAGCGTGTCCGGCCGCGGTGTCGGAATGGACGTCGTCCGGACCAATATCGAGAAGATCGGTGGCGCCATCGACATGACGTCGGTGGAGGGCAAGGGCACCTCCTTCCAGATCAAGATTCCACTCACGCTTGCCATCGTCTCCTCGCTGATTGTCGAGGCGAGTGGCGAGCGGTTCGCGATCCCGCAGATCAGTGTGCTCGAGCTTGTCCGCGCATCGGAGAACTCGGAGTACCGCATCGAGCGCATCAAGGACACGCCGGTCCTGCGGCTACGCAACCGGCTCCTGCCGCTCGTCTACCTCAATGACGTGCTCGGCCTTGCCGGCAAGGAGGAGCGGGCCGAAGGCGAGGCGAGCGACGATTTCATCGTCGTCGCCCAGGTGGGAACCTTCACCTTCGGCATCGTCGTCGACGCGGTCTTCGACACCGAGGAAATCGTCGTCAAGCCGGTGGCGCCCATTCTCAAGGACCTGTCCATCTATTCCGGAAACACGATCCTCGGCGACGGCAGCGTGATCATGATCCTCGACCCCAATGGTGTCGCCGAGATGGCCAATGCCAATGTATCGGAGGACGACACCGCCGAGGTCGAGACCATGGGCGCGACCCGTCGTCGCGAGGAGGAGAAGGAATCGCTCCTGCTCTTCCGCGCCGGCAGCCATGGCCGCATGGCGGTGCCCCTGGCGCTCGTCGCACGGCTCGAGGATATCGATGTCGGCAAGATCGAGTATTCCGACGGCCGCCATGTCGTGCAGTATCGCGGCTCGCTGATGCCGATCGTCCTCGTCGAGGGGGTGGACAATATCCGCAGCGAGGGACGCCAGCCGATCCTCGTGTTCACCGATCGCGAGTACACGATGGGCCTCGCCGTCGAGGAGATCCTCGACATCGTCGAGGACAAGCTCGACATCGAGCTCACCTCGGGCAAGCCGGGCATCGTCGGCTCGTCGGTCATCGGTGACAAGGCGACGGAAATCGTCGATGTGGCCTATTATCTGTCGCAGGCCTTCGGCGACTGGCTAAGCTCCCGCGATCACACCGCAGATGTCGCGCCTTCGCGGGGCACGCGTGTGCTGCTCGTCGACGACAGTTCCTTCTTCCGCAATATGCTCAAGCCCCTGCTCACCGTCGCAGGATATGATCTGACCTGCGTCGAGACCGCCGAGGAAGCCCTGCAGCTCCGCGAAGAAGGTGAAACCTTCGACATCATCATTTCCGATATCGAAATGCCGGGCATGGACGGCTTCGAGCTTGCGCGGATTCTCAAGACGAGCGGCCGCTGGAGCAGCACGCCGCTGGTCGCGCTGTCGAGCTTTGCCAGCGATCAGCACCTCCAGCGCGGGCGCGAAGTCGGATTCAATGACTATGTCGCGAAATTCGATCGACGGGCGCTTCTCGAGAGCATTTCACAGCAATTGCGCCATCAGGGAGACGCCGCATGAGCAAGGCAGGAAAGGAAGCGGGACTCAGTGTCGTGTCCTCGCTGGGAAACGAGTTTGTCACGGTCCGCCTTGCGGGACAGCTTCTCGGCATCCCCGTGCTGGCCGTGCACGATGTGCTCAACGCGCAGAAGATCACGCGCATTCCGCTCGCCCCCTCCTGGGTCGCCGGCGTGCTCAATCTGCGCGGCCGCATCGTGACCGCGATCAATCTGCGTCAGCGTCTCGGTTTTCCGCCGCGCGAGGACGGCGCCGAGGACATGAGCGTCGTGATCGAGTATCGCGGCGAGCCATACAGCCTGCAGATCGACACCGTCGGCGAGGTGCTCAATCTGGATGGCGAGAGCATCGAGAAGAACCCCGTTACGCTTGACAGTCGGTGGCGCGAGGTCAGTCGCGGCATCTACCGTCTCGATGGGGAGCTGCTGGTGATCCTCGATGTGGAAAGGATCCTCGCCTCAGACCAGGCGGCAGCAGCCTGAGGGGCCCGGGGGCCCGAAATGCGGAGCAAAGACTATGAGATCGTGCCTTGTGGTTGATGATTCAAAGGTGATCCGACGGGTCGCTCGGCGAATTCTGGAAGAGCTGGACTTCACGATCGAGGAGGCCGTGGACGGCAAGGATGCGCTCACACAGTGCGAGCGCGAGATGCCCGACGTGGTGCTGCTCGACTGGAACATGCCGGTCATGGACGGGCTGGAGTTCCTCAAGGCCATTCGCAGCATGTCCAATGTGCGCCAGCCGATCGTCGTCTTCTGCACGACGGAAAACGACATGAGCCATATTCGGACCGCGATGGAGGCCGGTGCCGACGAGTACATCATGAAGCCGTTCGATCGCGAAATCATTGAGGCCAAGTTCGCCCAAGTTGGGCTGATGTAGCTCTTGTTCAGGTTTGAATCAGTGACCGTGTCCATCGAAAAGAAGCCGGATCAGGAACGACGCCCCGTCACCGACCCCTATCGTGTGATGGTCGTCGACGACAGCGCCGTCATTCGCGGATTCCTGACGCGATATCTACAGGCGGACGGCAGCATCAAGGTCGTCTCGACCGCCGCCAACGGTATCATGGCATTGCGCAACCTCGCGGGAGCCGATGTCGAGGTGGTGGTCCTCGACATCGAGATGCCGGAAATGGACGGCATGACCGCCTTGCCCAAGATTCTCGAGGCCGAGCCGGATGTCCAGGTCGTCATGGCTTCGACGCTGACGCGCAAGAATGCCGAGATTTCCCTGCGCGCGCTGAAGCTCGGAGCGGTCGATTATGTGCCGAAGCCGGAATCGAACCGCGAGGTCAACGCCAATATCGACTTCCAGCGCGAGCTCGTCGAAAAGGTGAAGATCTATGCCGCGGCACGGCGTCGCGCCAAGGGTGTGCCACTGCCGGAAGGCGAGAGGGCACCCGGTGTCCAGCCGAAACCCGTCTCGCGCCGTGTCAGCTACACGACCACGGCACGACGCCAGCCGGCGGCGCCGGCCCGGCATTCGACACCGTCGAGTCCCTATGGGGCGAAGCCGATTGTTCTGCGCCAGCCGTCAATGTTGGCACCTGAAATCCTCGCCATTGGCTCCTCGACCGGTGGCCCACAGGCTCTCCTCTCCCTGCTCACCAAGCTCGCACCGCGTATCAAGAACATACCGGTCCTGATCGTGCAGCACATGCCTGCCACCTTCACCGCGATCCTCGCCGATCATCTCGGGCGGGCGACGGGTCTGCCCGCCAGCGAGCCGGAGGATGGAGAAGTGGTGAGGGCGGGCCATATCTATGTCGCACGCGGCGGTTATCACATGCGGGTCGAGCGGGACGGCGGGGTGACGCGCATCCGTCTCGATCAGGGTCCGGAGGAAAATTTCTGTCGCCCTGCGGTCGATCCGCTGTTTCGCAGCGTCGCCGAGACCTATGGCGGCAAGGCCCTCGCCGTCGTGCTGACGGGCATGGGACATGACGGTCTGCGCGGCGCCCGCGACCTGGTCGGCGCGGGGGGCACCCTGATAGCCCAGGACGAGGCATCGAGCGTGGTCTGGGGCATGCCAGGCGCCGTTGCGACAGCCGGTCTGTGCGCCGCGGTGGTGCCGCTGCACGCGATGGATGACCATATTGCCAAAGCCCTGGGAGCCCGCCCATGAAGCCTCAGGATTTCGAATTCTTGAGCAAGCTGCTGAAGCGCCGCTCGGGGCTCATGCTCAATCCCGACAAGGTGTACCTGCTCGAATCGCGCCTCACGCCGCTGGCGCGCCGCATGGGCATGGAAGGCCTCGACGCCCTCGTCGAGGAACTCAGGCGGACTGGGTCTGAAACTCTGACGCGGGACGTGACCGAAGCCATGACGACGAATGAATCCTTCTTCTTTCGCGATCGCACGCCGTTCGACCTGTTCCGCGATCAGGTCCTTCCCGCGCTCAAGAAGCGCCGGGCCGCGACCCGCAAGATCCGGATCTGGTGCGCCGCCTGCTCCACGGGCCAGGAACCCTATTCCCTGGCCTTCATCTTCAAGGAGCAGGAATTCCAGTGGCGCGACTGGACGATCGAGATCATCGGCACCGACCTTTCCCGATCGGTCCTCGACAAGGCCCGTTCCGGCCTCTACTCGCAGTTCGAGGTGCAAAGAGGACTGCCCATCAAGCTCCTGATGAAGTATTTCAATCAGGACGGCGATGTGTGGGAGCTGTCGGAGGAGATCCGCAAGATGGTCACCTTCCGCGAGTTCAATCTGCTCGACAGCTTTGCCCCGCTCGGCAAGTTCGACGTCGTCTACTGCCGCAATGTTCTCATCTATTTCGACCAGGCGACCAAAACGAACGTGCTCGAACGTGTGCGTGAGGTGATGCCGAGCGACGGCACCTTGTTCCTCGGCGCGGCGGAAACCGTGCTCGGGATCACCGATCGCTTCCGGCCCGTCCGCGGCCAGCGGGGCATGTATCTTCCTTCCGACGCCACGGACGAGGTGATGGCGGCCGTCGTTGCCTGAGAAAGGACGGACCATGCCACGCCGATGAGGTCGCGGACCCGCCCGGAAGCGGGCGTTCGGTGCGCGGGCCTGATATGGCATGCTCCGGCGAGGTGAAGCGCGAAGGACGTGTCATGCTTTCTCCGCAACAGCGCGAGATGATCGAAGGCGCCCTCGCGGCGCAGGGTTTCTTCCGGTATCTCGGGACCGAGATCGTCGAAGTCGATGCGGGGCTCTGCACGCTCGCCCTGTCGCGTCGCCCCGAGCTCCTGCAGCAGAACGGCTATTTCCACGGCGGCGTCATCGCCTATCTCGTGGACAATGCCAGCGCCGCGGCGGCGGCGACCTGTCTTCGCGCCGGCCAGACCGTCCTTACCGCCGAGTACAAGCTGAATTTCCTGAGCCCGGCAAGAGGCGAGCGACTCGTCTGCCGGGCCGCGGTCGTGCGGGCCGGACGCCGCATGAC
>RFKS01000266.1 GCA_003694205.1 Alphaproteobacteria bacterium
ATATTGGCGAATTTCTTGAACAGGACCGCCTTGCCTTCCATCACCGGCTTGGCGGCGAGTGGCCCGATATTGCCCAGCCCGAGCACCGCCGAGCCGTTGGTGACGACGGCGACGAGATTGCCGCGCGCGGTAATCTCGGCGGCGGCGTGCGCATCCTCGACGATGGCACGGCAGGCGGCGGCGACACCGGGCGAATAGGCGAGCGACAGATCGCGCGGCGTGGCGAGCGGCTTGGTCGCGACAACCGAGAGCTTTCCCGCCGGCGGTTGGGCATGATAGCGCAGGGCCGCTTCATACAGCTTTTCGGAACCCGGCATGGACCTCGCACATTTCGCTCAGTCGCGGCCCTGGTCGCACGACGCGCAAGGCCTGTCCCGGGCATATGGCATGGCGCCGGGGAGCGACGCAAGCCCCGCCCCCCCCGGCTTGCCGGTGCCCCTAGCTGTCGTCGGCGTGGCGCAGGCGAATCGAACCGATACCGGCGCGCATCTTCCGCACCTCTGGCGGATTGCCGTAGATGTCGATGCTGCCGACGCCATTGACCGCGGCCGTGATCGATTTCGAAGCGTAGATTCGCATGTCACCGGCGCCATTGACGGTGACGCTCGCCGACTCGCAGTGAAAGTTTCTCGCGTCGATGTCGCCCGCACCGTTGGTTACGGCGCTGAACGCGCCGCAGGTGCCGCTCAGTGTGATGTCCGCGGCACCATTGACGGTGAGCGCGAATTCCTCGCTGTCGAGCGCGGCGAGCTTGCCGTCGACCGCGCCGTCGACGGTGATCGCCCGCAGTTTCGGCACGTGAAGCATAAGCTCGACGCCGTCCGAATCGCGAATGCGTTGCCCGTCCCTGGGTCCGATTTCGAGTGTGCCGTCCTCGACTCGCACCTCGAGGGCCTCAAGGATTGCCTTGTCGCCGGTGATCTCGATGGCCGGCTTCTTGCCGGCGACGACCTCGAGGTCGTAGCCGCCGCGCAGGTGTACCGCCTCGAATCCGCTGAGATCATAGCTCGCACTCGCCCGCTCGCCCGAGGCGCGCACCGTTTCGCGGCCGCTCCTCTCATGGGCCGTCACCGAGGCGATCAGCGTTGCCAGAACCGCCACCGCAACCACTCCGGCGAACACGCCGTGCCGCCGCAACTGTTCGCGTTCCATCGCATCCTCTCCATCGTGATATACTGATTTGATATATTCAGATCATAAAGACAAAGCTTTCCGACGGCAAGAACAAAGGGATCGGTATGCAACCGCTTGCCAAGCGCGCGGGTGCGACGCACAATTGCCGGTGATGATGGAGGAGAGTCAGATCCCAGATCGGCCGGCCGGTCCGGCACGGCCTCTGCCGGTCGCCTTCGGGCGCGAGGAACTCAATCGCATTCTCGATCTTTACGGACGCATGGTCGCCGCCGGCGAATGGCGCGACTATGCCATAGATGCGGACCGCGAGGAGGCGGTCTTCGCCGTCTTTAGGCGGGCCAGCGAGGTGCCACTGTTCCGCATCGTCAAGCGGCCGCAGGCGGCGGAGCGACAGGGCGCCTATGCGGTGATCGCGATGGACGGGCGCATCCTGCGGCGCGGGCGCGACCTGCATTCGGTCCTGCGGATGTTCGAGCGCCGCCTGATCCGGTTGGTCGAGGAATGAGCGGTCGCCTCGCTTTTGCCGACGTGTTGGCGGCGCGCAAGGCCATCGCCGGCCATGTGTTGCGCACGCCGAGTGTCGAGAGCCCGGCGCTGGCTCGTCGTCTCGGTGGCCCGCTCGCGCTCAAGCTCGAACTGCTGCAGCGCTCCGGCTGCTTCAAGCCGCGCGGCATCGTCAACAAGGTCCTGTCGCTCGGCGAGGATGAGCGCGCGCGCGGCATCGTCACGGTCTCGGGCGGCAATCACGGCATCGCAATGGCGGAGATCGCGCGCGCGATGGGCCTCAGGGCGCGCATCGTCATGCCCGAGGCGGCGCCGGAGCGGTCCAAGGCCCGCATCCGGGCGGAAGGCGCCGAACTCGTGCTGGTGCCCGATATCGGTACCGCCTTCGCCACCGCGGAGGCGGCGCGGGCGGAGGGACTTACTTATGTCCACGCCTTTGACGACCCGGTGATCATGGCCGGCCACGGGACGGTCGGGCTCGAATTCATCGAGGACATTCCCGATCTCACCGATGTCATCGTCAGCATCGGCGGCGGCGCGCTTATCTCCGGTGTCGCGACCGCCATCAAGGGGGTGAAGCCTGAGGTCCGCATCTGGGGCGTCGAGACCGAAGGGGCCGACGCGATGTCGCGCGCACTCGCTGCCGGCAAGCCGGTCGAGATGCAGGTGACCTCGATCGCAACGACGCTCGGCGCGCCCTATGTCACCGAACGCACGCTCGCCCATGTCAGGGACCTGGTCGAGGAGGTGTTCGTCATTCCCGACCGTGACGCGGTAACGGCACTGCTGACGCTGGCCGAGGATGCCAAGCTGTGGGCCGAGCCTGCCGCCGCCTGCACGCTCGCGGCGGCACACCGCGTGCGCGAACGCGTCGGCGCCGAGGCGGTGATCGGGCTCGTCATCTGTGGCGGCAATATCAGCTTCGACATGGTCGAGGGCTGGGTGAAGCGCTTCGCACCCGATCAGGCCTGACCCGCGAGATCGTCGGCACAATCGATATCGGCGAGGATCCCCGGATCGTCCACTGGCAGGCGCACGAGTGCCGCCCCCAGCCCGGGCAGCAGCGTCCGCGCCCCGCTGTCGCCTCCAAGCGCCATGAGTGCCGGAAAGTGCATCCGGTGCCAGATGACGGGATTGCCGCGCTTGCCGTGATGGACGGGAAGGGCGACCGTCTTGCCGTGCGCGGGATCGAGCGCTGCGATGAGGGCGTCGAGCGTGTCGGGCCGCAGAAAGGGCATGTCGCCGAGTAGAATGAGCGCCGCCGCGCAATGCGGCGGCACGGCGGCAAGGCCGGTGCGCAGGGATCCGGCCATGCCGCCCGCGTAATCCGGATTGTGGACGAACCGGAGATCGAGACCGGACAGCGCCGCCTTGACGCGCGC
>RFKS01000267.1 GCA_003694205.1 Alphaproteobacteria bacterium
ATATTATTTTTTCAGGAAATCCATTCCCGTGGTCACGAAAAGTCGGCGGCTTTACCGCGGCTTAACCTTTTTCCGGCCACTCTCGCACGCGGGACCCACAGGCGGGCGCCGTGCGCCCGGACGGCAAGGATATCCTGACAAGTGAGTGAAAAGTCGCAGATCACGAAATCCGACGTCGCCAGGCTTCTCAGCGAACCCTCTGCCCGCACCCGGGCCGAAACGGCGCGCAAGGTCGGCGCCTATTTCGCGGCGGCGGAGCTGAGCGACACCGAGCGGGCGATCGCCGGGGACATCTTCCGGGCCATGGTTCACGACGCCGAGGTACGGGTGCGCAAGGCCCTCGCCGAGACGATCAAGTCGAGCCCGGACCTGCCGCGCGAGGTGGCGATGGCGCTGGCAAGGGATGTCCATGACGTCGCCCTGCCAGTCATCGAATCGGCCCGCGTGCTCACTGACGAGGATCTGATCGAGATCATCGGCAGCGATGACGAGGAACGCCAGATGGCTGTCGCCCGCCGGGCAACGGTGTCCGAGACCGTCTCCGACGCCCTCGTCGACACCGGCCGCGAGGCTGTCGTCTCGACGCTGGTCTCGAATGAGGGCGCAGACATTGCCGAGGCCACCTTCGGCCGCGTGCTCGAGAAATTTCCCGACAGCGAGCGTGTGACCTCGGGCATGGCCAAGCGCAGCAAGCTGCCGCTGACCGTTGCCGAGCGTCTGGTGACGATGGTCACCGATTCGCTGCGCGACCATCTGATCGCCCATCACGAGCTGCCCGAAGCGATGGCAACCGATATCCTCATGGAAAGCCGCGAGCGGGCGACGGTGGGTCTGCTCGGACGCGGCACCAAACGCCAGGATATGCTCAGCCTCGTGGATCAGCTGCACAAGAACGGCCGCCTGACGCCGACACTCATCATCCGTGCCCTGTGCATGGGTGATGTCGGCTTCTTCGAAGCGGCGCTCGCCAAGCGGGCCGGCATCCCGGTGGTCAACGCCTTCCAGCTTGTCCACTACAAGGACGAGGTCGCGCTGCCGCGCCTGTTCAAGCGCGCCAGGATGCCGGACAGCCTCATCCATGTCGCCCGCATCGGGGTCGCCATCGCCGAGGAGCTGCGCGAGACCGGCGGCGACGACCGCGAGAAATTCCGCAAGCTGATGATCGAGCGTGTGCTAACGCAGCTCGATGAAGAGATCGACGGCGACAATCTCGACTATCTGATCGGCAAGCTCGGACGCCGCGCCGCCTGAGACAGGCACGTCCGCCGCTCCGGGTCGTTCCGTCCTGCAAACCCTGGCGCCGCTCGGGGGGCTCAGCCCGTCCTGCCATTGTGTGCGGTCTCGAAGCAGATGCTGCAGCAGCCGAGATCGATACGCTCCCCCCGGCTGGGGTCGTAGACGCCGCGGGCGAGGCAATAGACGACGGACTTACCCTGCCGTGCGCTCGCAAGCAGGCCGCCCTCGCGCAGCACCTTCAGATGGTGCGACAGCAGATTCTGCTCGAGCCCGATTTGCGCATTGATCTCCTTGACGGCCATGGGCCCTGCCGTGAGCAGCCGCACGATGGCAAGACGCGTCGGATCGGCGAGCAGCCTGAGGCGCGCGACGCAATCGGCTCCGGGCAGGGGGTTGTCCACCATCCGTCGGTCCTTGTTCAGCCCATCCGGCCCGCAAGATAGGATCGCGCCACATCGCTCTGCGGCGCAGCAAAAAACCGGTCCGCGGGGGCGCTCTCGCAAAGAAAGCCGCAGCCATCACGAACCCAGAACAGGGCCACCTCGTCGGCGAGCCGGCGCGCCTGTGCCAGATTATGCGTCACGAGCACGAGAGACAACCGGCTCCTGAGATCGCGCAGCAAGGCCTCGACATGGCCCGCGGCGAAGGGGTCGAGCGCGCTCGTCGGTTCGTCGAGGAGCAGGGCATGCGGCTCGAGGGCCAGCGCCCGGGCGAGACACAGGCGTTGCTGCTGTCCGCCGGACAGCGCCGTCGCCGGCGCGTCGAGGCGGTCCTTCACCTCCTCCCAGAGCCCGACATCGCGAAGAGCGGTTTCCATGCGGGCCTCGATCTCGCTCCGCGCGTGTCCGAAATGCTCAATAATGGGGATCGCGAGATTGCGCCGGATCGAAAGCGGAAAGACGACCGGATGCTGGAAGATCATCGCCACGCGCCGGCGCAGCTCGTTCTCGCCGCCGGTATAGCCTTCGAGAGGGTGCCCGAAGAGACGGATGCGGCCCGTGGTGCGGCATCCCGGGATGGTCTCGGACAGGCGGTTGAGGGCGAGCAGGAAGCTCGACTTGCCACATCCCGATGGGCCGAGCACGACACTGATCGCAAGTGCCGGCATGTCAAGTGAAACACCGGCGAGTGCGCAGGCGCCGTCATAATGGACCGACAGGTCGCGGACCTCGAACGCCGGTGTCATGGTTGGCTCCTGCGGCGGCCCCCGCGCGTTCCACCGAGCGCCATCACGGTGCTGTTGATGAGGAGGATGAGCAGGATCAGCACCGCGGCGCTGCGATAGGCGTTGGCCGTCCCGCCCGGCACGTTCATCGCCAGATCGAGAATGTGGATCGAGAGCGTGCGACCGGAGTCGAGAAGTGAGGCCGGCAGGCGCAGGCCGTAGCCGCTGGTGAAAAGCAGCGCCGCGGTCTCGGCGAGTGCCCGCCCGAGCCCGAGCACGAGGCCGGTGAGCAGGCCGGGCAGGGCGGCGGGCAGCAGGATCCGGCCGAGGCGCGTCACCGGGCCGAGGCCGAGTGCCGTCGCTGCGCGCCCGAGATCCGGCGGCAGGCTGCGAAGGCTCGCCTCGACGCTGCGGATGAGAAAGGGCAGCACCATGACGGCCAGCGTCAGTCCGCCCGAGAGTATCGAAAGCCGCCAGCCGAAAAGACCGACGAAGACGGCATTGCCGAACAGCCCGAAGAGGATCGAGGGCACGCCCGCAAGGGTGTCGAGGCTGAGACGGATGAGATGTGCCCAGCGCCGCGCGCCGCGGGTCCGCTCGGCGAGAAGGAGTCCGGCGAGGAGGCCGACCGGAGCTGCGGACAGGAGGCAGACCGTGGTCACGAGCAGGGTCGAGACGAGGACCGGACGGATGCCCCCGGCGCGCCCCGCATCGAGGGGGTCGGAAAGAAGAAAGCCGGGCGCGAGGCCATCGAATCCGCGCAGGAGGACGTCGCCGACGATCCACAACGCCAGCGCCGCGACAAGCAGCGCGACCGCGCCGAGGCCGAAGGCCGCGCAGCGGTCGGCGGTCATGATCGTGGCTCCCCGGGCTCAAGGCGCCGGGCGGCGAGCACGAGGGCAAGGGTGAGGACCATGACCAAGAGGCCGCTCATGAACAGGGCGGCG
>RFKS01000268.1 GCA_003694205.1 Alphaproteobacteria bacterium
GCGAGACCACGCTCGAACTGCTCGAGCGCGCGCGGCGTGACAAGGCGATCAAGGCAGTGGTGCTCCGCGTCGACAGTCCGGGCGGCAGCGCCTTTGCCTCGGAGATCATTCGCCAGGCAATTCTCGATCTCAAGGAGAGCGGCAAGCCGGTGGTCATCTCGATGGGCTCGGTGGCAGCCTCGGGCGGATACTGGATCTCGACCGCCGGCGACGAAATCTGGGCCGCGCCCGAGACGGTCACCGGCTCGATCGGGATCTTCGGTCTCATAGTCACCTTCGAGGACAGTCTCGATGCGCTCGGCATTCACACCGACGGCATCGGCACCACACCGCTTGCCGGCGCCTTCGACCCGACGCGCGGCCTCGACGAGAATGCTGCCGCCCTCATCCAGACGAGCATCGAGGACGGCTACGAGAAATTCCTCGAACGCGTCGCCGAGAGTCGCGGCATGACGCCCGAGGATGTGGACAAGATCGCCCAGGGGCGTGTCTGGGCCGGCGAGACGGCCCTGGAGCTCGGGCTCGTCGATCATCTGGGCACGCTTGCCGATGCCGTCGCGGCGGCGGCGGCGCGGGTCGAGCTTGCCGAGGGGAGTTATGGCGTCCGCTATATCGAGGAACGGCCGTCGCGGTTCGAGCGGATCATCATGAGTCTCAAGGGTGACGCCGAGGCGCTGGGACTGCTGCCGGTGCGAAGCGGCGGACATGGTACTCCCTATCAGGCGATCGCCCGCCAGGTCGCGACCACGCTCGACCGGCTCGCCTGGCTCCACGACCCGCAGGGCGCCTTCGCGCTCTGCCTCGACTGCGAGGCGCGATAGGGAAAGACGCGATGGGTGAACGCGATCGCGGCGCCGGCGATGATCCATGGCGCGAGAGGCTGACGCCGGAGCAGTATTATATCTGCCGGCAGGGGGGCACCGAGCCGCCCTTCTCGGGACGGCTGCTGGAAGAGAAACGCGACGGCATGTTTCATTGCGCGGCGTGTGGGGCGGCGCTCTTCCAGTCGGGCACGAAGTACGATTCGGGCTCCGGCTGGCCCTCCTTCTTCGCCCCGGCCTCCCCCGGGGCGGTGCGTGAGCTCCGCGACGAAAGCCATGGCATGGTGCGGACCGAGGTGCGCTGCGCCGCCTGCGACAGCCATCTCGGTCATGTCTTTCCCGACGGTCCACCGCCAACAGGACGGCGCTATTGCATCAACTCGCTCGCCCTCGATTTCCGTCCGGCGGCCGGTGGCGATTGATCAGATGGCGGTCAGTCCAGCCAGCAGGATGGCGAGCAGCGAGAAGAAAAGCACGACATTGTAGCTGGCGCTCGCGAGCGCGAAGCGGATCGCGGTCGCTCCCCATCACCGGCCGTAGAAACGCTTCATGGCAAGGACGAGATACAAGGGCTTGCCCACGAAATAGAGCATGCCGCTCGCCCCACCATATCCCGCCGCAGAGAGCAGGACGAGCAGCGTCAGCAGGCAGAAAAGGAATGCGTGAAAATGAAGGGAGAACACCAGGTTCTCGAACAGGAAGCGGCGCCGGCTCCAGTGAAGACCGCGGAGGACGAGGGCGAACACGGGAACGAGAAGGAACATCACCCGCGGCAGCCAGGTATGGAAAACCGAATTGAGCATCCCGGGATTGGCCGCCAGCCGGCGAAGACCGGACATCAGCTGTTCGAGAGGCGTGCGCAGGGATTTGACCTCGGGACTCGCCCGTTCCTCCTCATCAAGCGCGTCGCGAAACCTTGCGAGCGCCTCGTCGAGGAGCGCCTGATCCTGCCTTGCATCCCTGAGCGGCACGAAGAAATCGAACTTGACATTGAATCCCTGGCGCCGGCGCGGCACTTCGGTTGCCACATCAGCCGGCCCCGCTCCGGCCCGTTCTTCGCCCTGTGAGCTACTATTCGAGGTCAAGACGGTCCTCAGATGCAGCAGGGCCACATCGGTGGTCTCGATGGCGAGAAAGAAGACAATGACGCTGATAAGCAGCAGCCGCACCGGCGGCACGAAGCGGACCCGGGCGCCCTCGACATAGAGCTCGCTCAGCCTTCCCGGCTTGCCGAAAAGCAGCACCAGTGTGCGCAGGGCGCGGCTGTCGAACGACAGCGCATTGTCGAGGAATTCCGCGACAAACACCCGGATCGGACGCCTCAGATCCGCGTCGCGCTGGCCGCAGTGGGCGCAGAAGTCGCCATGGAGAACCGCCGCACAGTTGGCGCAGCGGGCCACCGCGACGTCACCTTCCGTCACCGTCAGGTCGGGAACGTCCTTCCCGGTCGTGTTGCCGCTCGTGATTGCCCGCCCCTCCCGCGCCTGCGCCTCCCGCACCCAGTCTAGGCGGCGAGAGCGCACAGGAAAAGACGGTGATTTCAGTCCACGGCTTCGAGTGGCTCGCGCCCGTGCGGTGCATCAAGGTCGAGGTCCGGGCCCTTGGGCACGATGCCGGTCGGATTGATGTTCCGGTGGCTCACATAATAATGCTTCTTGATGTGATCGAAATGCACGGTCTCGCGGATGCCCGGCTCCTGATAGAGCTCGCGCAGATAGCCCGACAGGTTCGCATAATCGGCGATCCGCCGTCTGTTGCACTTGAAATGGCCAACATAGACGGCGTCGAAACGGATGAGCGTCGTGAACAGGCGCCAGTCGGCCTCGGTCAATCGCGAACCTGCGAGATAGCGCTGTCCCGCGAGCCGCGCATCGATCTCGTCGAGGGCATCGAACAGGCGCTCGAAAGCCTCCTCATAGGCGGCTTGCGTGGTCGCGAATCCGGCCTTGTAGACACCATTGTTGATGGCCTCATAGATCCTCTCATTGAGGCGGTCGATTTCCTTCCGGAGCGCCGCGGGATAATAGTCGCGCTCGGGATGGCGCACACCAGGCACCTCATCGAAGGCACTGTTCAGCATGCGCATGATCTCGGCCGATTCATTGTTGACGATGGTCTCCGTCTTGCGGTCCCACAGGACGGGCACCGTCACGCGGCCGGTATAGTCGGGTTTCGCCTTCGTGTAGATCTGGTGCAGGCGGGCAAATCCGTAAAGGTGATCGGGCGTGGCACCGGGCACGGAGGGGTCGAATCGCCAGCCCTCGTCATCCATCTCCCAGTGCACGACCGAAACCGAGATCACATCCTCGAGCCCCTTCAGCGCCCGCATGATGAGCGCGCGATGCGCCCACGGACAGGCATAGCTGACATAGAGATGATAGCGGCCGGCCTCGGCCTTGAACCCGCTTGAACCGTCGGCGGTGACGCGACTGCGGAACTGCGTCTCGGGGCGGACAAAGCGGCCACCGCTCTTCTCGGTGTCGTACCACTTGTCCTGCCATTTGCCTTCGACCAGTAATCCCATGTCACGCTCCTGTCTCCGTTCACGCCCAAGATGGGCGCTCAACGCCAGCGCGGAAAGGCCGTGGCCGGGAAAAAGTGCGTCCCGCATCCCGAAACACCGCATCTGCGGCGCGCCGTCATCGAACTGTCATCCCCGGAATGTACAGGGACACTTGCATGGGGGGCATGCGCTGTGACCACCGATATCGCACCCCCGCACCGCCACAGGCACGACATCACGTGCAACAGGACAGGAACGCATCATGGCCATCCGCACATCGAGCTCGAGACTTGCCCTCACCGTCGGCGCCCTTGCCATCGGATTGTCCGCATCGCCTTCGGCGGCGCAAAGCGTGAGCGAACTGCAGCAGCAGATCGAAGCCCTCAAGGCGCAGTTGCAGGCGCTCGAGAAGAAGGTCCAGTCGGTCGAGAAAGCCAAGACTCCGGACCTCAAGGTCGAGGCCAAGGGCGCCCCGCGCTTCTCCGGCGAGGGCTTCAAGGCCTTCAAGCTGCGCGGCCGGGTGCAGACCGACCTCGGCATCGTCGGCGATCCCGATACCATTGGCAGCGGCACCTCGCCGGCCGCCTTCAGCCCCGATCGCGGCCTTGGCACGACCACCGAATTTCGCCGCGCCCGGCTCGGCGTCGAGGGCGAGATCACGGACTGGAAATACAAGATCGAAGCCGATTTTGCGAACAACGAGGTCGACGTCACCGACGCTTATCTCGAATACACGGGCTTCGACGGCGTGGGCATCACCATCGGCAACCAGAAGACCCCGGTGTCGATGAACGAGCAGACCTCGTCGCGCTTCATTACCTTCATGGAGCGGGCTGCCTTCACCGACGCCTTCGGTTTCTCGCGCGAGCTCGGCGTGAGCGTCAATCTCCATGGCAAGAACTGGCACTGGAAAAGCGGTGTCTTTTCCAATGGCGGCTTTGATGGCAGCGACGAGAAAAGCGGCTATGTTCTCGCCTCGCGCGCACATTACACGATGCCCCTGGAAAACGGCTTCCTGCATCTCGGCGGATCCGTCGAATTCCGCGACCAGGGAGCGGCCCCGAGCCGGCTGCGCCAGCGTCCCTTCCTGCACACGACCGATACCCGCTTCATCGATACGGGCACATTGCCGGTCAAGAGCAGCGTCTTTCTCGGCGCCGAGCTCGCGGCGCAACAGGGCCCCCTCAGCTTCGAAGGCGAATATGGGCGCCAGATGGCGAGGTTCGTGAATGGCGCCATGCCTGGCGGGTCCGACAGCGCCGACTTCCAGGGCGGCTACGCGACCATCGGATGGTTCCTGACTGGCGAGAAGAAGGCCTACAAGGCATCAAAGGGCGCCTGGGACCGCACGAAGCCCCTCCATCCCTTGGACAAGGGCGGCCATGGCGCGCTGCAGCTCAATGCCGGCATCGACTGGATCGATCTCACCGATCGCGGTGCGGCGGTCTTCGGCGGCGGGCAATACAGCCTCAATCTCGGGCTCACCTGGATCCCGATCAGCCATGTGCGCTTTCTTGTGAATTACGCCCATATCAGGGTCTCGGGCAGCCCCGAGCGTGTGAAGCTCACAAGCAGCGGCGTTCTCCGCCCCAGTTTCTCGACCAACGCCTTCGGCCTGCGTGGTCAGATCGACTGGTAGCAATGGCGCGCCGACGGTACGGGAGGACGTTCCCGTGCCGCCGGCCCCTCTTTTCACCCCTTGCGCCCGCATCCGCTTGGGCATTAGATGCGCGCTTCACAGCGTGACGGATGGGGCCATGCCGGACATCGACCGGGAACAGCCTGCGGACGAGCCGGAGATCGAGCGGCTGCTCGATCTCACCTTCGGTACGGACCGGCACCAGCGCACCGCCTATCGCTTCCGCGAGGGCGTCGCGCCGATCGCCGAGCTGGGCTTCGTCGTGCGCGATGGCGCGACGTTGCTCGGCTCGGTGCGCTTCTGGCCCATCCTTATGGCCCATGATGGTGGCAGCAGGCAGGCTGTCCTGCTCGGTCCGCTCGCCGTCGCCCCTCGACTCCGCGGCAATGGCAGCGGGACGGCACTCCTGCGGCATGCGGTGGCGGCGGCAGATGCCGCGGGCGAGGGGCCGATCTTCCTCATCGGCGACGCGGCTTATTATAGCCGCGCCGGCTTCCGGCCCGTGCTTCCCGCGCGCTGCCGGATGCCCGGACCCGTCGAGCCTGAGCGCGTGCTGGTCTGGGA
>RFKS01000269.1 GCA_003694205.1 Alphaproteobacteria bacterium
CCTCCGGCGCGGCGAAGCGGCCGCCGTCGGAAAAGCTGTCCGGTGTCACATTGAGAATGCCCATGACGAGGGGGCGGCCGGACTGGCGCAGGCTCTGGCCGTTCGCCAGCGCGAGCGGCGGACGCGGCGTGGTCAGCGCGGTCATGCGCGCAATCGCACGCGCAGCGAGCGGTGGCGGCAGGGAGGCGGCCCAGAGGTCGAATCCGGTGACGGGAACCAGCTGTCGGATCCGGGACCCGCCGGAACCTGCCAGGATCGCCCCGAGGTGGGAGAAGGCGAGGGGTCCGCCGACAAGGGGACGGGTTCCCGGACGGTGGTCCGGTGAGACCCCGAGGGGCACGAGCACGATGTCCGTGCCGCCGGCCTTGCCCTCCCCCGCTTGCGTCATGCGTCAGCCCTGCGGCTGTGGCTCCGGCTCGAATCCGCCACTACCTCGGCCGCCACGCCCGGCACGCGGAACCGTGCCGCGGACCGGCGCCGCCGGCGGGGGTGCATCCTCGTCCATCTCGGGCCGCTCGATCTTCTCGCCGCGCAGCAGGGCGCGGATCTCATCACCGCTCAGGGTCTCGTATTCGAGCAGCGCCCGGGCGATCTTGTGCAGATCGTCGATGTGCTCCTCGAGTATCGTCCGCGCCCGCTGATAGGCCTCGTCGACGAAGCGGCGGATCTCGCGATCGATCTCCTGTGCCGTCGCCTCCGAGACATTCTGCTGCCTGGCCACGGAATGTCCGAGGAAGACCTCCTCCTCGTTCTCGTCATAGAGCAGCGGCCCGAGCTTGTCGGAGAAGCCGTATTTGGTCACCATCGCCCGCGCGAGGCGGGTCGCCATCTGGATATCGCCCGATGCGCCCGAGGTCACCTTGTCATGGCCGAAGATGAGTTCCTCGGCGACCCGCCCGCCCATGGCGATGGCGAGATTGTCGTGCATCTTCTCACGGGTCTGGCTGTACTCGTCGCGTTCGGGCAGGCGCATCACCATGCCGAGCGCCCTGCCGCGCGGAATGATCGTCGCCTTGTGGATCGGGTCCGAGGCGGGGCAATGCAGCGCCACCAGCGCATGGCCGGCCTCGTGATAGGCGGTGAGGCGCTTTTCCTCCTCGGTCATCACCATCGAGCGCCGCTCGGCGCCCATCATGACCTTGTCCTTGGCCTCCTCGAATTCCTGCATCGAGACCAGCCGCTTGCCCTTGCGCGCGGCGAGCAGCGCCGCCTCGTTGACCAGATTGGCAAGATCGGCGCCCGAGAAGCCGGGCGTGCCGCGGGCAATCACCCGCGGCTTGACGTCGGGGGCGAGCGGCACCTTGCGCATGTGCACCTGCAGGATCTTCTCGCGGCCGAGAATGTCGGGATTGGGGACCACGACCTGGCGGTCGAAGCGGCCCGGCCGCAGCAGCGCCGGGTCGAGCACGTCCGGCCGGTTGGTGGCGGCGATCAGGATGATGCCCTCATTGGCCTCGAAGCCGTCCATCTCGACGAGCAGCTGGTTCAGCGTCTGCTCGCGCTCGTCATTGCCGCCGCCGAGTCCTGCACCGCGATGCCGCCCGACGGCGTCGATCTCATCGATGAAGATGATGCAGGGCGCATTTTTCTTCGCCTGCTCGAACATGTCGCGCACGCGGCTGGCGCCGACACCGACGAACATCTCGACGAAATCGGAGCCGGAGATGGTGAAGAAGGGAACGTTCGCCTCGCCGGCGATGGCGCGCGCGAGAAGGGTCTTGCCGGTGCCGGGCGGGCCGACGAGCAGCGCTCCCTTGGGGATGCGCCCACCAAGGCGCTGGAACTTCTGTGGGTCACGCAGGAATTCGACGATTTCCTGCAACTCTTCCTTGGCCTCGTCGATGCCGGCGACGTCCTCGAAGGTGACGCGGCCGGTCTTCTCGGTCAGCAGCCGCGCTCGCGACTTGCCGAATCCCATGGCCCCGCCGCGCCCGCCGGACTGCATCTGGCGCATGAAGAAGATCCATACCGCGATCAGGAGCAGCATCGGGAACCAGGCGATCAATGTGCCGATGAGCGCATTGGTCTCCTGTTTCCGGGCGGTGAAGCGGACATCATGTTCCCGCAGCGTCTGGATCAGGGTCGAATCGTCGGGCATGTAGGTCGTGAAAGGCGTCCCGTCACGCAGTTTTCCCGACAGCTCCTGGCCCTGAATGGTGACCGATGCCACCTGATCCTGTTCGACCCGGGCGAGGAAATCGGAATAGGCAAGTTCGGGGGTCCGCGAGCCTGCCGGGCTCTGGAAGAGATTGAATACCATCACCAATACGAGGATGATGACAAGCCAGAGCAGCGCATTGCGGCCGAAATTGTTCACACGGGGTCCTTTCTCACTGGTCGTCCGCGGCGGCCCGGTATTGTACAGCCGTCGCGCGCCTGCGCCTAGGAAATAAGCGCTTTCTGGTCACTTACAAGCCATGCTCCGGCAACGGCGCGTGGTCGTGCCACCGATCCATGTGCAGGCCGATACAAGAAATGACATCGAAAGGTAAAGGCTTTGCAACCCAACCAAGGTAGGGTGTACCCAGAAACCGGCCGGCTGCCGTGTAGAGTGCCGGCAGGGTGAGGCGTGCGGGATGGGGCGGTGCGTGCCGGGCGACATCGGGTCGTGCCGCTCTCAGCGTACGCCAGCCCTCGCTGCCGAGTGCGGCGACGGCGTGGTCGCCGACGGCGCCGGCAAGGCGCAGCTTGTAACGGCCATCCCAGCACTGCCACGCCGCGTCCGCGAGCAGCAGGCGGCCGGCGACAGCCGCCGGTTCGCGGCACAGCAGCAGACGGTCCGGTGCCAGTGGCCGAACAAGGCAGCCGCCGAGCGCGAGACCACGAAAATCCGGGGCGCGGATGGCGACGAGGGCGCGGCGAAGCCGCTCCTGCCGCGGTGGATAGGTCCGGCCGCCGAGGACGGTGACGAGCCGCGTCAGCGCCCGCAGCACGATCTCCTCGGGCGCATCGAGAAAGGCTGTCCTCGCAAGCAGCGCATAGCCGCGCTCGTCGAGCCGGACATGGGCGGCGACATGCCGTCTCTCCGCGTCCTCGAGTGCCGCGCGCGCCCTGGCGAGGCCATGCGCGATTCGCACGAGCCGCGGCACCTCCAGCCCGCGCAGTGGTGGTGCGGCAAGCAGCGTACGAACACGCGTGCGGGCAAAGCGTGGATCGCGATTCCCCGGATCCTCGAGCCAGGGCTGACCGGCGACGCGGCAGGTGGCGGCGAGGCGGCTTTTCCGCCAGCCGAGCAGCGGCCGATAGCGCCGCGGCAGTGCCTCGCAGGGGGTAAGCGGGGGCGCCACCGCCGGGATGGCCGCGAGGCCGTAAAGACCGCTGCCGCGCGAAAGCCGCAGCAGGAAGGTCTCGGCGATATCGTCGGCCTGATGGGCGAGGAGAAGTGCCGGCACGTCGTGCGCCCGGCACCAGTCCTCAAGCAGCCGGTAACGCGCCTCGCGTGCCCGCGCCTGGATGCAGCTTGCCGGCTTCCTGCCGTGCCAGCGCAGGCACAAGGCGGGGATATCGCGCGCCTTGAGCCATGCGACGACCTGGCGGGCCTCGGCCGCCGAGTCCGGGCGCAGGCCGTGATCGACGTGAAGCGCCTGGATGTGCCGCCCCCAGTCGCGCGCGAGCAGGGCAAGCGCCATGCTGTCGGCGCCACCCGAGACGGCAAGGGCCAGCGGGTCCTCGGGCGCGAGCCCGAGCCGCGCCATCGCACCCGCGAACTCGGCACCGCTGACGGGGCGGTCGGGCGCACTCATCGCTCTATTGGCAGCCGATGCGGCTTCGCTCCACGGTCATGCGACGGCGGATTCGCTCTTCTGCGTCCGGATAGCTCGCCTCGAGCTGATCGAAGGCGGCGCAGGCATCCTCCGTCTGGCCGAGGGCGGCGAGGCTCATGGCGAGCTTGAGAAGGCTGTCCGGCGCCTTTGGTCCCTTGGCAAAGTCCTGGTAGCCGGTGAGAAAGGCCTGTGCCGCGCGCGCATAATCGCGGCGCACATAATAGGTCTCGCCCAGCCAGTACTGGGCGTTGCCGGCCAGCGGATGATCACGATGCGTGGCGAGAAAGGCGCGGAAGGCCTGCTCGGCCTCGGCGATCTGGCCGCGCCGCAGCAGCGCGTAGGCGGCCTCATAGTCCTTTTCCGGATCGCTGCCCTCAGCCGCCGCCGGTGCGGATGGCGTGGCCGCAGTCGTTGTGCCGGCCGGTGCGCCCGGCTGCGCAAGAAGCGCCGCGGCCTCCTCGGGTGTGCGCGTCGTGACAAGCTCCGGCGGTGATGCCTGCCCTGCGCCATCCTTGGCCGGGGCTATCCCGGCTGGTTCCGTGTTTTCGGCGGCACCGGCCGCAGGCGCGGCGGTCTCGATCGATTGCAGGCGCAAGCCGATATCCTGCTCGAAGCGCGCGAGCCGGTTGGCGAGCGTCCGGTTCTGGTGCTGTACCTCCTCGATGCGACCGGTCAGTTCGCGCAGCTGGCGTTCGAGCGCGTCAACACGCACCGCGAGATCGGCCAGCAGGGGTGCGGCCTGTGGCGTAGCCCCCGTGGTCGCAGGTGGCGTGCCGGTCTGACGCGGGAAATAGGTGGTATCGGGTGTGAAGACGCGGCGCTGCAC
>RFKS01000270.1 GCA_003694205.1 Alphaproteobacteria bacterium
CTCTATTACCGTCGACCGGGGATCGACCGCCTGCCCGCGGCGCTGCAGCCGCTTCTTTTTGATACCGCCGTCAATCAGGGGCCGGTGACCGCCATCCGCATGCTGCAGCGGGTGCTTGACGCGGTCGGCGCGGTGGCCGTGCTTGCCGACGGCATTCTCGGTCAGCAGACGGCTGCCGCTGCGGATACCGAGGCGCGGCGGCTCGGACCCTGGCTCGTCGCCGCTCTCGTCGACGAGCGTCGCCGTTGCTATTGCCGTCTGGCGGCGCGGCGTCCCGCATCGGCGAAATTTATCGACGGATGGCTTCGCCGGGCCACCGGATTCGCCCCCCGCCCCTGCGATCTAGAGGAGTTCACATGCCGATCCCCCTCCTAGACAGCATCGCCAAGGCGGCCGACCGTCTGTTCGGTGTCATCGACGCCATGGTGGTGGACAAGGATGCCGCCGCCCGGCTCAAGCACGAAACCGAGATGACACTTGCGCAGCTCAATCTGGCGCAGATGGCGGTCAATGCGGAAGAGGCGAAACACGCCTCGCTCTTCGTCGCCGGCTGGCGTCCCTTCATCGGCTGGGTCTGCGGCGCGGCGCTTGCCTGGCAGTATGTCGGCGCGCCGCTCGCTGAGTGGGGCCTCACCCTCGCCGGCCTCGAGCTCAGTTATTCGGTACCGCGTGTGCCGACGGACAGCCTGTTCGAGCTCGTCCTCGCCATGCTCGGCATGGCCGGGCTCCGGACCTATGAGAAGCGGCGTGGCGTCGCACGCCATTGATCCGGTTCAGGCGGACGGCCGGGCCACCGCCTCGCGTCCGGCGAAGTGCGCCGCCGGGCCGAGCTTCTCGTCGATGCGCAGAAGCTGATTGTATTTGGCAAGCCGGTCCGAGCGCGACAGCGACCCGGTCTTGATCTGGCCGCTGTTGGTCGCCACCGCCAGATCGGCGATGGTTGTGTCCTCGGTCTCCCCCGAACGATGCGAGATCACCGTCCGGTAGCCGGCACGGTGCGCCATCTCGATGGTCGCCAGCGTTTCGCTCAGCGTGCCGATCTGGTTGAGCTTGATCAGGATGGCGTTGCCGACCCCCTCGCCGATGCCGCGGGCGAGGCGCTCGGGATTGGTCACGAAGACATCGTCACCGACGAGCTGGATGCGATCGCCGAGGGCCGTGGTCAGCAGTTTCCACCCTTCCCAGTCATCCTCGGCCATACCGTCCTCGATCGAGAGGATGGGATAGGCACCAACAAGCTCCGCCCAATAGGCGACAAGCCCGTCGGCATCGAGCGTCTTGCCCTCGCCGGCCAGCACATAGCGGCCATCGCTGAAGAACTCGCTTGCCGCGGGATCGAGAGCGAGGGCCACGTCCTCGCCGGGGCGATAGCCTGCACCGTCGATGGCTTCCATTATGAAATCAAGAGCCTCCCGGCTGCTCTTGAGATCTGGTGCGAAGCCCCCCTCATCTCCGATCGCGACCGAATAGCCCTTGGCCTTAAGCCGCGCCTTGAGGCTGTGGAAGACCTCGGCGCCCATGCGGACGGCATCGGAAATCCCGCTGGCAGCCACCGGCATGATCATGAATTCCTGGACATCGATGGCGTTGTCGGCATGGGCGCCGCCATTGAGGATGTTCATCATCGGCACCGGCAGGACACGGGCCATCGGACCGCCGAGATAGCGGTAGAGCGGCAGGCCGAGACTGTCGGCGGCTGCCCGCGCCACCGCGAGGCTGACGCCAAGGATGGCATTGGCGCCGAGCCGGCCCTTGTTTGGCGTGCCGTCGAGATCGCGCATGATCTGGTCGATCTCCAGCTGTTCCTCGGCATCGAGGCCGGACAGCGCGTCGAAGATCTCGCCATTGACCGATTCGACAGCCTTGCGCACGCCCTTGCCGCCATAGCGGCTGCCGCCGTCGCGCAGCTCGATCGCTTCATGCGCTCCGGTCGAGGCGCCCGAGGGCACTGCGGCGCGGCCGAAGGCGCCATCCTCGAGATGAACATCCACCTCCACGGTCGGATTGCCACGGGAATCGAGAATCTCCCGGCCGATGATGTCGATAATGGCGCTCATGATGTCCTCTCCCCGATGGCGGCGCACCGCCGTGGCGGCTCAGCCGACGATCTCGATATCCGAAAAGAAGAAGCGGATCTCCTTGTCCGCATTCTCCGCCGAGTCCGAGCCGTGCACGGAATTCGCCTCGATGCTTTCGGCGAAGGTCTTGCGGATGGTGCCCTCGGCCGCGTCGGCGGGGTTGGTGGCGCCCATTACCTCGCGATTGCGCGCCACCGCATTCTCGCCCTCGAGCACCTGGACGACGACCGGCCCGGAGGTCATGAAGGTGCAGAGATCGTCGAAGAAGGGGCGCTCGCGGTGCACGGCATAAAAGCCCTCGGCCTGGGCACGGGTGAGCCGCAGGCGCTTCTGGGCGACGATGCGTAGCCCCGCCTCCTCGAGCATGGCGTTGATTCGTCCGGTGAGATTGCGCCGTGTTGCGTCCGGCTTGATGATCGACAAGGTACGTTCGAGAGCCATGGTGAGACGGTCCCTTCTCTGCTGAACAGGATGAATTGGTTGCGGCGGCTTTTACGGGACGGCGGCGGCTTTGCCAAGGCCTCGCGAAAACGGACCGTGTTGTGCTAAGGCCGCCGCATGCTGCAGATCAACGATCTCGTCTATCGCGCCGGTGACCGGCTCCTGTTCGACGGCGCCAGCGCCTTCATTCCGGCAGGCGCAAAGGTCGGGCTCGTCGGTCGCAACGGGGCCGGCAAATCGACCCTTCTCGCCCTCGTCGAAGGCCGCCTCGCCCCTGAGGCGGGGCGCATCGTCCGCCATCCGCGCGCGCGCGTCCTGGCGGTGGCGCAGGAGGCCCCCGCGGGCGAACGCACGGTGCTTGACACGGTGCTCGATGCCGACAGCGAGCTGCGCCGTCTCGAGGCCGAGGCACGGACAGCCAGCGATCCGCAGCGCATCGCCGAAATTCACACCCGGCTTGCCGACATCGACGCCCACTCGGCCCCGGCGCGGGCAGCCGCCATTCTGGCCGGCCTCGGTTTCGACAGCGAGGCACAGGGGCGCCCGCTCGATTCCTTCTCCGGCGGCTGGCGCATGCGGGTGGCGCTCGCCGCGGTACTGTTCCTCGCGCCCGACCTCTTGCTACTCGATGAACCGAGCAACTATCTCGATCTCGAGGGCGTGCTGTGGCTCGAGTCCCATCTGCGCACCTATCGCCACGGCTTCATCCTCGTCAGCCACGACAGGTCCCTGCTCAACAGCGTGGTCGACCGCATCCTCCATCTCGAGAATGGACGGCTCAGGGATTATGCCGGCGGCTATGATGCCTTCGAGCGTGCCCGTGCCGCCGAGATCGAACGCCTTGGCGCCATGAAGGCACGGCAGGAGGCCGAGCGCCGTCGCATCCAGGCCTTCGTCGACCGCTTCCGCTACAAGGCGAGCAAGGCGCGCCAGGCGCAGAGCCGGCTCAAGATGCTGGCCCGCATGAAGCCCGTCCTCGGCGTCGTCGAGGGACGTTCGCCGGCGATCCGTTTTCCGAAGCCGGAACCGTTGTCGCCGCCGCTTGTCGCGCTCGAGAAGGTCGCTGTCGGCTACGACGGTACGCCGGTGCTGCGCCGGCTCGACCTGCGCATTGATCCCGAGGACCGGATCGCGCTGCTTGGCGCCAATGGCAACGGCAAGTCGACCTTCGCGAAGCTCCTGGCGCGGCGGCTCGCACCGATGGCCGGGCGCATCGTGGCACCGCCGAAGCTCCGCATCGGCTATTTCGCGCAGCACCAGGCGGACGAACTCCGGGCCGACCGGACGCCCTATGACCATATGCGGGCGCGCCTCCCCGATCTTGCCGAGAGCAAGGTCCGGGCCCGCCTCGGCGCCTTCGGCTTTTCCGCCGACGCCGCCGATCGTCCGGTGACGACCCTGTCGGGGGGCGAGAAGGCGCGGCTGCTGCTCGCCCTCATGGCCGCCAGCGCGCCGCAGCTCCTGATCCTCGACGAACCCTCGAACCATCTCGACATCGACAGCCGCGAGGCCCTGATCCAGGCCCTCAACGACTTTGAGGGGGCGGTGATACTGATCAGCCATGACCGCCGCCTCGTCGAGGCGACGGCGGACCGACTGTGGCAGGTCGCGGCGGGGACGGTTCGGCCGTTCGCGGGCGATCTCGACGACTATCGCCGCGAGCTTCTCGCGGCGCGTGGCGGAGGCAATGGCGGTGGCGTGAAGGAAGAAAACGCCCGGCGCAGGCTCCGTCGCGAATCCGCCGCCGCACGGGCCCGGCTCGCTCCCTTGCAGAAAGCGGCAAGCGACGCCGAGGAGCGGCTCGGCGCACTACAGGAAAAGGCGGCGCGGCTGGCCACCGCGCTCGCAAGCCCCGCCCTCTATGACGGCTCGATCGCCGATGGCGCCGCCAAGGCGGCGCGTCTGAGGCAGGAGCAGGCGCGGCTCGCCCGCGAAATCGCGGAGACCGAGGAAACCTGGATCGCCGCCCATGAGTCTCTGGAGCGGGCACGCGAAGAGGCCCCCTAGATCCTAGAGCTTCTGCTCCCAGCCGCCTGTCGGTTTCTGCTGCCAGTAGCTGCGTGTCCCGGCGAGGGAAGCGAAGCGGCGCCAGGCGGCGCGTGCCGCCTCTACGATGCGCTCGTCCTGTCCGTCGAACATGTAGAGACAGCGCTCATAGGCATCGAGAGCGGGCGGTTCCGGGGCGGCGTCGGCAAGCACCAGAATCGACGCGCCGTTCGGTCGCTCGTCACCGGCGGTGAGATAGATCGGCTGGCGATCCGGATGCGGTCCGGCGGCGGTTCCGTGCGGCAGGAAGCTGTCCGGATCGTAGGTCCAGAGCACGCGGTCGATGCGCTCGACGCGGTCGACGTCGGGCAGCTTGACGACGGCGGACAGGCCGCGCTCGTGAACCCGTTCGAGAAGCCGCGGCAGGGCCGCCTCCAGAGGCTGGCGTTCGAGATGGTAGAAGCGCACCTCGGCGAGCATCGCCTCTCCCCCGGCGCCGCTCAGCTCTCGTAATTGCGGGCGAAGCAGTCGAGAAGGCGGACCCCGAAACCGGTGGCGCCTTTCTCATAGAGGTCGCCGTCCTTCTCCGACCACACCATCCCGGCGACATCGATATGCGCCCAAGGGACATCATTGGTGAAGCGCTTGAGGAACTGCGCCGCCGTGATCGAACCGGCCGCCTTGCCGCCGATATTCTTCACATCGGCACTCGGGGTGTCGATGAGCTTGTCATAGGCCTTGTCGAGCGGCAGTCGCCACACCTTGTCGCCGGTGGCCGTGCCGCTTTGCGAAAGCCGCTCCGCGATGCTGTCGTCGTCGGTGAAAAAGCCGGCATATTCGTGCCCGAGCGAGATGATCATGGCGCCCGTCAGCGTCGCGAGATCGATCATCAGCGCCGGCTTGAAGCGGTCCTGCGTGTACCACAGGGCGTCGGCGAGGACGAGCCGCCCCTCGGCGTCGGTGTTGAGCACCTCGATCGTCTGCCCCGACATCGAACGCACGATATCACCCGGCCGCTGCGCTCTGCCCGAGGGCATGTTTTCGACCAGCCCAACGACACCGACGGCATCGACCTTTGCCTTGCGGCGTGCGAGCGCACGCATCAGGCCGGTGACGATCCCGGCGCCGCCCATGTCCCACTTCATCTGGTCCATACCCTCCCCGGGCTTGAGGGAGATGCCGCCGGTATCGAAGGTTACGCCCTTGCCGACGAAGGCGAGTGGCCGCGTCTCACCACCGGCGCCGAACCAGCGCATGACCACGAGCTGTGATTCGCGGGCACTGCCCTGGCCCACGGCAAGGAGCGCGTTCATGCCGAGCGCGCGCATCTCGTCCTCGCCCAGCACCTCGACATCGACACCAGCGGCCACGAGCTTCCTGATCTCCTCGGCGAAACTCTCGGGGTAGATGACATTGGCCGGTTCGGAGGTCAGGTCGCGGGTGAGAAAGACGCCGGAGATGGCCGCCTTGCGTTCCTCGAAGGCCGCGGCGGCAGCCTCCGCCGCATCCGTCCCCACGACCGCCTCGACAAGGGTCGGCTTCTTCTTTTCCGGCTCCTTGGTGCGGTACTTGTCGAAGCGATAGCTGCGCAGCTC
>RFKS01000271.1 GCA_003694205.1 Alphaproteobacteria bacterium
ACATCAGAGTCAGATGGCCGTTCGCGTTTGAGCAATTTTTCGAAAATTTTTTGGAGTTTGGGGTGGTATTTGGGAGGATGGAGGTCTTGGGGGGGGAGTTGGAGTAGCTCTTCCTCCGAGTAGCCGAGCATCTCGCAGATTGCACGGTTGGCCATGGTCAATTGCTTGGTTTGGGAATCAGCGACGAGGATGCCTTCGTTCATGGTTTCGAGGATCGTGCGGAGTCGCTTCTCGCTGACTTGGAGTTGGTGTTGCTGGTTGAGCGAGTAGAGTGCGAGTCCAACATCACGGCTGATCTCCTGAAATAGTGAGCGCTCTTGCTCGTCAAGGGGGGTGTCGGGAGGGAGATTGGCGACGAGTACGCCAAAGATCTGTTCGTCATATTGGATGCGTGCGGCCAGCGTCCTGTGGTTACCAAGCGGCTGGTAGAGAAAGCAGCTTTCGCAGTTTTTGGCTTGTTCATAGATGGAGACGACCTTGCCTGTCTCCAACGCCTCTTGGGCGCATTGGGTCAGCTCACCACGGCGGAGATGCTCGGCGATGCTACTCCATAGCGATCCTTGGCTGGTACCTGTGAAGAATTGGGGGCGGTTGGAGCCGGGCTCAAGGAGGGAGATCCAACAAGCCTGGTAGCCGCGTGCATCGAGCAAGGCGGCGCAGATCCTGTTGAGCAACACTTGCGGATCGCGTTCCTTGGCGATCAGCTTGTTGATCTCTCGAAGCGCCCAAAGCTGCTGATTGAGCTGGTGGATCTTTCTTTGCATTTGGGCGTGTTCTCGTTCTTTTTGGGACATCGCAATGGACTCTGCTTTCGGTGTGGTGAATCTTTGAATGCCAATCACGCAAAACCTATCATGCCAACATTTCTGCTTGCTTGATGGAAGTCAAGAACACACGAATGGTGGGCCATTTTGCGCGTTTTTTGCCGCCATGCCTTTTGCGCAGGATGCTTGGAAAAGATAGGACAGGTCTCATGGTTCGGCAACCGGTTTTTCTGAACGGTTTGGGAGAAAGGGGGGCGGTTCACAAGCGGGAAGCTTCGTGCTATGAATGAGAGAATTTTTTGGCTCTTGAGCGCTTTGTTTGATGAGGTGTGGAGCGATGTGGAGGCGATGCTTCTGGGTTTGTGGGTTGTGGCTTTTGGGGGCCGCGTGTGTGATGGATTTGCCGGGGCCGTTGTTGTCGCCAGGGCGGGCTTGCGTGGTGGAGGCTGACTGTGGGGTTGATGAGCGTTGTGTGTCGGGGATCTGCGTGTCTGCGAGGACGGTTCCAGGAGGAGAGTGGAAGGCAGAGTTGTCGGATGAGGGAGGTCGTGGAAGTGAGTCTGGTGTGGGCCGAGAGTTTGGGCGGGAACGGCATGTGGAAGGTGGTCGAGGTGAGCGGAGAGTTGGGGCTGATGGACAGCTATATGAGGTGTTTCGAGAGCAGGTGGGGGAGACGCCACTCGTTCGTGAGGGGTCGAGCCACGAGGTCGTTGTGGATGGAGGTCGCAGTGATGGTTCAGTGCGGGGAAAAGAGCCTGCACCAGAGCTTTGTCAATCGCAAGAACGATGTGACGGCGTTGACAATGATTGTGATGGTGAGATCGATGAAGACTTTCCTACGTTGGGGGATGCTTGTCAAATCACTGGGGCAAAGGGAAGCTGCAAAGCGGGAAAGCGAGTTTGTAAGAATGGACAGATCGTCTGTCAGGCCTTGAACCATGCGTCTATAGAGGTGTGCAACGATCAAAAAGACAATGATTGTGATGGGTTGATCGACGAAGATCCTCCATGTGCCTGCAAGCTTGGGGAGCAGCAGACCTGTTACAGTGGGGAGCAGAAGACGTTGGGTGTGGGGCTGTGTCAGGGAGGGGTGCAGTCATGTCTGGCGACGGGGAAGTGGGGGCCTTGTATGGGGGAGGTGACGCCTGTCAAAGAGCTATGCAATGGTAAGGATGACGATTGTGATGGCAAGATCGACAATGTGATATACCCGCAAAATGTGGGTTGTTTGCCGTTGGGGGTACCGCCAGGGACGCATTGCCAGAAAGGGCGCAAGGTCTGCGTGAATGGTGTGGAGCAGTGTCGTTTGCCCAAGGTTCGGACGTTGGTGAAGGGGAGTGGTCCGGCTGAAGGCAAGCTGCTGCCGTGTGCGCCAGCTAGGTTCAAGCAGCCCGCAAGCCTTGTACTCAACGCAAAAGGTGAGGTGCTGGTGTCGGATTTTATGGGGCATAAGATCCGTTTGGTTTCACCGGATGGGAAGGTCAGCACATTTGCGGGGACGGGGATCGCTGGAATGGCAGATGGCCCTGCGGCCATGGCGCAATTCTATGGCCCTGCGGGGATGGCATTGGATGCAAGCGGGGCGTTGTATGTCGCAGATATGTACAATCATCGAATCCGCAAGATCGCGCGGGTGACACATGGCGTTTGCGGAGGAAAGCAGGGCTATACAGGATTCTGCGTAACGACCATTGCTGGCAGCTCTAGCGGCTTTCAAGATGGGCCTGCGCGGAAGGGACAACTTAGCGCTCCTATCGATGTTGCGGTGACCCAAGCCGGGACGATCTACGTCGCAGACCATTGGAATCATGCGATCCGCAAGATCGAGCAGGTGAAGAATGGGGATTGTGGAGCGAGTAAGGGGTACACAGGCCTCTGTCTGACCACGTTGGCGGGTAATGGGCACATTGGTCTGACCAATGGAGTCGGTACAAACGCACGATTTTGGCATCCGAGTGGGCTGCTTTGGGATGAGACAAAGCAGCGTCTGTATGTTGCGGATCGAGGTAATCACGTGATCCGCGTCTGCGACACCAAGGGTCTGGTCTCGACCCTGGCAGGTGGGGGGGGAGCTGGTTATGCCAACGGTGTCGGTACGGCGGTTTTGTTCAATCACCCGCATGATCTGAGCTTTGGGCGTGGCGGCAAGATCCTGATTGTAGAGCTTGGAAATCACGTGATTCGAGAGCTGGATGCGATGGGGAAGGTCGGTCTCTTTGCGGGGACGCCTCGGCGCTTTGGTTCGGCAAATGGCGGGTCACTCCAGGCC
>RFKS01000272.1 GCA_003694205.1 Alphaproteobacteria bacterium
ATCATGCACAGCAGATCCGGACCCTGCTTGCCGCGGTGCCGCCGCGCTATGATCGGCTGCTGGTCGAGTGTCTGGCGCTCGAGGGCGGGCTCAACCCTGATGCGGCACAGGATGCGGCGCGGGCTGCTGAGATCGCCGAACGCCTCGCGGCGCGCCTCAACCGACGTCCCGAGAGTCGCGAGGAGGGCGGCTGGACGGTGGAGCCTGCGGCGGCCGGCGGCTATCATGTGGTGCGCAGCCGGCGCGGGATCGAGGACCATTTCGTCATCGACATGGCGCTTCTCAATGCGGCCGAGGCGCGGCGGCTCGACGAGCGCGCGCGGGAGGTGGCGCCGATCTTCGCCGCCAATGTCGTCCTCGAGCGCAAGGATCTGCGGGTGGAAGCCGGGCGGCCGACGCGGCTTCTCGAACATGTGCTCGCGGCCGGACGCAAGGGACTGGCGATCCAGCGCTACAAGGGGCTGGGCGAGATGAATCCGGACCAGCTGTGGGAAACCACACTCGATCCGGAGGCGCGGACGCTGTTGCAGGTGCGCGTCAATCAGGCCGATGATGCCAACGAGATGTTCACCCGGCTGATGGGCGACCTTGTCGAGCCGCGGCGCGCCTTCATCCAGGAAAATGCGCTCAAGGTCGCCAATCTCGACATCTGAGCGCAAGGATCGTGGATCAGGATGGCTCGCGCCGCCAAATCGCCACAGGGCCGCCGGGGGCGGGTGCGCCGCATCCTCTATGGCACCGCCGTGGCCGCCATCTGGACGGCGATCTCGAGCATTCTTGCCTTGCTGTGGCTGGCGCACGACCTGCCCGACCCCGGCTCCCTGCCGGCGCCGGGACGGGAGCCGACCGTCGTGGTCAAGGCGGTCACCGGCAGGACGCTTGCCAGCTACGGGCCGATCTATGGCGACTGGCTTGCCTATGAGGAGGTTCCCGAGCCCTTCATCCTCGCCCTTCTCGCAATCGAGGATCGGCGATTCTTTTCGCACGGCGCCTTCGACCCGCGGGGCGTATTGCGTGCGTTGTGGAACAATGTCCGCGCCGGACGGCTGCAGGAAGGCGGCTCGACGCTCACCCAGCAGCTCGCCAAGAATCTCTTTCTCACCCCCCGGCGCAGCCTCAGGCGCAAGGCACAGGAGCTGATGCTGGCGCTGTGGCTCGAGCGCGAATTCACCAAGCAGCAGATCCTCACGCTCTATCTCAACCGCGTCTATTTCGGGGCCGGAGCCTATGGCCTCGACGCCGCAGCGCGGACCTTCTTCGGGCATTCCGCCCGCAAGCTCACGCTCGGCGAGGCGGCGATGCTGGCGGGAATCGTCAAGGCCCCCTCGCGCCTCGCACCGACGCGCGATCTTGGCGCTGCGCGCGCCCGTGCCGAGACCGTGCTCGCGGCCATGGTTGATGCCGGCTTTCTCACCGCGCGCGCCGCGGCGCGGGCGCGAGCGCATCCGGCGCAACTGGCGCCCGACGCGGCGGGCCCCGATATCCGATATTTTACCGACTGGGTGCGTGAGCGCGCACGGAAGCTCGTCCGCGACCCCGGGCGAGCGATGGTCATACTCACCAGCCTCGATCCGACCATCGAGGCGGCAGCGGAAGCGGTGCTGCAGGAGCATCTCGCGCGCGAGGGCACGGATCGCGACGCCGGACAGGGTGCGCTGGTCGCCCTCGCACCCGATGGCGCCGTTCTCGCCATGCTCGGCGGCCGCCGCTATGGCGAAAGCCAGTTCAATCGGGCGACACAGGCGCGCCGGCAGCCCGGCTCGGCCTTCAAGCCCTTCGTTTATCTGGCCGGTTTCGAGGCCGGCCTCAGGCCGGACAGTGTGCTCGAAGACGCCCCGATCACCATCGACGGCTGGTCGCCGACGAATTTCTCCGGCGACTATCGCGGGCCCGTCGCCCTGCACGAGGCTTTCGCGCAGTCGATCAACACGGTCGCGGTCCGTGTGGCACAGCGTGCCGGCCTTGATGCCGTGGCCGCCATGGCGCGGCGTTTCGGCATCGAGAGCCCGATCCCCGCCGTGCCCAGCATTGCGCTCGGCAGCGCCGAGCTCAGTCTCCTCGAACTCACCGGCGCCTATGCCGGTATCGCCAATGGCGGCTATCGTGTAAGGCCCTATGCGATCATCGAGATCCAGTCGCCTGATGGCGAGATTCTCTATCGCTACCATCCCCAACCGCGGCCGCGCGTGATTGCTGAGACGACGCTCATGTCCCTGGTCTCGATGATGACCGAGGTCATCCGTGAGGGGACCGGGCGCGCCGCCGCCATCGACCGCCCCGCCGCCGGCAAGACAGGCACCAGCCAGGACTTCCGTGACGCCGTCTTCGTCGGATTCACGAGCGATATCGTGGCCGGCGTCTGGGTCGGCAATGACGACAATCACCCGATGCGGCACGTTACCGGCGGCGGTCTGCCGGCACGCATCTGGGCCGACTTCATGATCGACGCCCATATCGGACGACCGCCACGGCCGCTCCTTCAGATCGACTCTTCGCCCCCCTCATAGGGCGGCAGGCGGATGGCAAAGAGCGCGGCGCCGTTCTCGCGCAGCCACCGGCGCTGCGCCCGGCTGTCCCCGATCAGCGAGTCGAGGAGAGCCCAGAAGCGGGGTCCGTGATTCATTTCCCGCAGGTGCACCACTTCATGCGCCGCGACATACCGGAGAACCCCCGGCGGTGCGAGGACGAGGCGCCAGGAAAAGCTGAGGGTCCCGCGTCGTGAGCAGCTTCCCCAGCGGCTCCTGCCATCGCGGATGGAAATCCGCCCGAACGTGACATCGAGTCGTTCCGCGAAGCCTGCCGCCACGGGTGCGAGGTCGGCGCGCGCCTCGTCGCGAAGCCAGCGCGCGAGACGCGCCGCGACGCGCTCCGGCGGGCCGCCGAGGCGGATCTCGCCATCGATGGCCTGCGGCTGTCGCGACCACCGGGCGTCGTGCCGGATGCGATGGGGGCGGCCGCGCAAGGGCAGAAGATTCCCGGGAAGAAGTCGCACCGCCGGCGGCAGGGCGGCGCGCTGGGCGGCAACCCAGCCCCGGTGGTGGTCGAGAAAGGCCGCGATCTCCGCCGGCCGCGCGGCCGTGGGCGCGGTCAGCCGGATGCAGCGCGCGGCGTGATCGAGACGCAGCGACAGATGCCGCGCACGCTTGCTGCGCCGGATCAGGACGCCGTCAGGAGCGCGCATCCTGGCGATCCTATTCGAGCTCCGGCAGATCCATCTCGAGAATGGCCATGTTGAAGGCGTAGGAAAGCTCGCCCTCGTCCTCATCGCGGTAGATGACGCCGATGAATTCGTCGCCGACGAGGACCTCAACCGAGTCCGACGTGTTGTCGCGCCGCCGGAGCGTGATCCGGTTGTTGTCGAAGGTCTGGCGCAGATAGCGCTGGATTCGTGCAATTTCCTGCGGAGTCACGGCCGGTTTTCTCCCTGTGCATTGGCAGCCGGTCTCGCATCGCGATCCTCGCCGCGGATGCGGGCGCACGCCCAAACCTCGCTCCGCCAGCGGAGAAAGGGAACGGGCCGGGCAGCGACTGGTCTAGTGCATGAGCCCGCGCCGGGCAAGCTGGATGACCGCGCGGCCCGGCGCGGGCGGACAGCTGCCACAGTTTTGCCCAAAAATTGCATCAAAAGCCGCTTCCGCAAGTGAAAGCCCGCACCGCAATACGGTGGCGGGCGATACGGTGGCCGGCCGCCGGGGTTCGTGCGGCCGGGAACGATGGGCGGAACAGAAGGCTGTCGAGGACAGCCCGCCGCCGGTTGCCGACATCGACAGATCAGGCACGCAGAACGGAAGAGAAACCGATGGTCCTTCGGCCGATCGAGGGAGCGATGCCATGAGCCGTATGTACCTGCTTGCCTTGCTGGCAGCCCTATTGGCGCCTGCGGTCCTGCCCGACCGGACGATGCCGGCGGGGGAGCGGCCGGTTGCGCTGGTGACGGCAGCGCACCCGGCGCCGCGGCCGCAGCAGCCGGCGCAGGTCGAGCCGCCACGCAGTCTCGAGGAGGCACTGTGGCGCGTCTCCGAGCGAGCGCGGGGAGCGCTTGATCCGGAAACCCGTTGCCTTGCGCAGGCGGTCTATTTCGAGGCCCGTTCCGAACCCCTGGAGGGACAGCTTGCCGTGGCCCAGGTGGTTCTCAACCGTGTTCGCACATCGCTTTGGCCCGATCACATCTGTGCTGTCGTTTTCGAGGGCGAGCAGCGCCGCCATCGGTGCCAGTTTTCCTTTGCCTGCGACGGCCGATCGGACGAGCCGCGCGACCGGCGCGCCTGGGCGGTGGCGAAGATGGTGGCGCTGGTCGCGCGCGAGGGCCTGTGGCAGGACGTCACCGGGGCGGCGACGCACTATCATGCGGTCTATGTCGCACCGGCCTGGCGACGCGCGATGGCGCCGACCGTGCGCTACGGAGATCATGTGTTTTACCGCGACCGGCGGCTTACCCGGACCGCCGCCCTGAACGCAAAAGCCCCGGCCGGCGGCGGCGGGCGCTGAGAGTCCGGGCTGCGAGCCGACAGCTTCCCGCCGCGATGACTTGACCTTTGACGATGTTCGCGTTTAGTTCCTGACGGCGGGATGCGCCGCCACAAGTGGTGCGGCGTCGGGAGGAAGCGCGATCACATGCTGGCCAGCTCGGCGATACCGGATGCGCGGGCCCTGGCACGGGGCGCCGGCCGTCTGCTGGCGGATCACGGCTTTGCCTGCCTTGGCGAATTCCGGCTCGGCAACGGGCGGCGGGCGGATCTCGCCGGTATCGACGAGAGGGGGCGCGTCGTGATCGTCGAGATCAAGTGCTCGCTCGCCGACTACCGCGCCGACCGGAAATGGCCGGATTATCTCGGCTATTGCGACCTCTTCTATTTCGCGGTCGGCGCCGGCTTTCCGCGTCGGGAACTCGAAGCGGCGGCGGCACGGCCGGATCTTTCCGGCCTGATCGTCGCCGACGGATTCGGCGGCGCCATCCTGCGCGCAGCGGCGGAGCGGCCCCTCGCGCCGGCGCGGCGCCGCGCGCTTCTCGTCCGCTTTGCGCGGACGGCCGCCTCGCGGCTCGATCTTCGCGCCGACCCGCGCCTTTGAGCCGGACGCGAAATCGCGCGCAATTCGAGACAAATTTACGTCTTGGCAAGACCGGCCGTGGCAACAGGGGAGGAGCCCCCATTGGCGTGTGCGAGAGACATGAAGCCGCGTGCCCACAAGACCTCCGCTCCCCTTCCGCCCGAGGAACAGCTCCTCGATTACGTGCATCGTCTGCAACGCCATCGCCGCGGGCGGCGGGCGCTCCATCTCCGGCTGTCGGCCCTGAGCCGCGCCTTTCGCCGGGAGCATCATCTGCGAACCGCGGAACGACCCTTTCGCGCCCTCCTCGAGTCCGGCCAGGGGCAGTTCTTTCGCCTCGCGAACGGCGATTTCCTGTGCATCGTCAAGGCGCCCCGCCCGGCCCTCGAGACGCGGGTGCTCGAGGTCATGTACATGTTGCGCGACGATCCCCATCTCAAGGCGGCGATCGACGCCGGCGAGGAGGATGCGTTCCTGTGTCGCTGGTTCGATCTCGAGACGGATTATGACGCGCTCCTTCACCTGGCAACGGATCTCGCCGCGGGCGCCGGCGAGCCGGAGAGGGGCGCGCCCGAACGGGAGACAC
>RFKS01000028.1 GCA_003694205.1 Alphaproteobacteria bacterium
CCATCGAACTGGACTGAGCGCCCATGCAATCGGCCGTGATCGTCTTCCCCGGGTCCAATTGCGATCGCGACATGGCGGTGGCGCTCGAGCAGGTGACGGGGCGGCGGCCGCACCTCGTGTGGCATCGCGAGCGCGAGCTGCCGCGCGCCGACCTGATCGCCCTGCCCGGTGGCTTTTCCTATGGCGACTATCTGCGCTGCGGCGCCATCGCCGCGCGCTCGGAGATCATGCCGGCGGTGGTCGCGCGGGCGCGTGCCGGCGTTGCGGTGCTCGGGGTCTGCAACGGCTTCCAGATCCTGACAGAAGTGGGGCTCCTGCCGGGCGCGCTGATGCGCAATGCCGGACTCAGTTTCGTCTGCCGCACGGTGAGGGTCCGCGTCGAGACGGCGGACAGTCCCTTCACCCGCCGTTACAAGGCCGGCGAGGTCCTTCGTATTCCCGTCGCGCATCACGACGGCAACTATTTCGTCGACGACGAAACGCTTGCCATGCTTGAGGACGAGGGTCGAATTGCCTTTCGCTATTGCGAAGGGTCGGGGGCGATAACGCCCGCCGCGAACCCCAATGGCTCGGTCGGCAATATCGCGGGCGTTCTCAACGCCGGGCGCAATGTGCTGGGCATGATGCCGCACCCCGAACGCGCCATCGAGCCGCTGCATGGGGGCACAGACGGCCGCCGCCTGTTCGAGAGCGTGGTCGCGGCCCTTGCTGCGATGGCGGCAGGATGACGGGAAACGGCTCCTCGTCCGGGGCGCCGGGGATCGCTCCGCCGCTCGTCTTGCTCATCGGCAGCGGCCGCACCGGTACGACGTGGATCGGACGCATTTTCGACAGCGTGCCGAACACGGTCTATCTCCACGAGCCCGATCTCGTGGTCTACGACCCGGCCTTTCCCGTGGTGCCCGATCCCGACGACATGCCGGCGCTCGTGCCCGTCGCCGATCGCTTCCTCGATCGCCTCGCGCAGGCGCGGCCGCTCAAGGCGGTGGCAGCGCGACCGATTCTGAAAAAGCCCTATCGCTCGAGGCCCGCACATCTTTTGCGCAGCAGCATGATCTACGGTCTACGTGGGCTCGAGACCGTGATTGGTCCCCGGGTGCAGCGGCTGCGCATACCCGACCTTGTGTCCCGTCGTCGCCGACAGGGGCTCTCGACGGTCATCAAGTCTGTGACCGGCCTTGCGCGCCTGCCCATCTATGCTGCAGCACGGCCGGAGATGCCGATCGTGCATGTCATCCGCCACCCCTGTGCCGTCGTCGCCTCCTTGCTGCGCGGCATCCGAAAGGGCAAGATGCCGCGTCCGCATCTCTATGACCGGCAGCTGCGCCTGCCGCCGGCCCGGCGTCACGGGCTCGATCGCGCCGCCGCGGACCGCCTCGACGATCTCGAGACCACAGCGTGGCGCTGGCTCATCATGAACGACTGGGCGCTCGAGGCTTGCCCCGCCGACGCCCGCGTACGCGTCCTGCGCTATGAGGACATGGCGCGGGAACCGATGGCGCAGGCGCGGGAGATGCTTCGCTGGTGCGGCCTGCCCTGGACCCCGGCGAGCGAGGCCTTTCTCGAGCAGAGCAGCCATGGCCCTGCGGCGGGCGTGCGCTATCATGGGGTGATGCGCGACAGCCGCGCCGCCGCCGAGCGCTGGCGCGAGGAGTTGAGCGAGAGCGAGGTCGCGCGCATCCACGACATCGTGCATGACAGCCGCGCCGGACGATTTTATTTCGCGGATGAGACATGATGCGACATCCCGGTACACCGCAGCAGGGGCAGGCTAGGCAGCGAAGGACCAGGACATGAAAAACAAAGGCAACAATGCCCAGCTTCGGAGCCGCTTCGATGGCCTCGCCCTGCGGCTGCTGAAACGCCTCCGACAGCTGCTGCAAGGCCGTCCCGCCCCCGACTCGAAACAGGTGTTCTTCATCGCCGGCGTGCAGCGTTCGGGCACGAACATGATCGTCAATATGCTCACGCCGCCGGCTTCGACCGAGGTCTACCGCGAGACCGATCCCCGCGCCTATCGCGATTTCGAGCTCAGGGACATCGATACGCTGCACCAACTTGTCGCGCGTTCCTTTGGCCGTATCACGGTTTTCAAGGCCCTTTGCGAGCTGCAGAAGCTCCCCGCACTACTCGACGCCTTCCCGCGCGCAAGGGCCCTGTGGATCGTGCGCCGGCCGGAGGACATGATCAATTCCCACATCCGCGCCCGCTTCAGCGTCAACCGCACCATCTCCTGCGGCGAGCGGATGAAGAACATCGTCGATGGCCGTGATCCCGAGGGCTGGCGCGGCCGCGATATCGGCGAAACTACGCTCGCCGCGATCCGCGATATGGCGCATGACGGGCTGAGCCACGAATCGGGCGTCGGGCTTTTCTGGCTCATGCGCAACCGGCTCTATTTCGATTTGGGGCTTGACCGCGACGAGCGTGTTCGGGCGGTCTGTTACGAGGACCTCGTCACTGCTCCGGACGACTACGCCGCCGCCCTCTTCGAGTGGCTCGGCCTGCCTTCCAAGCGTTCGGCCGTCAAGAAGGTCAACCCGGCCTCCATCGGGCGCTATCCGCCGCCCGACGTCGAAAGGCCGATTCTCGAGGCCTGCCACGATCTCTATGACCGCTTTCGCACCGATGCACGGCTCCTTGAACCGATCGCCTGATCCCTTGCCCGATTTCCTGGCTGACAGGCTCGCCCGACCGCTCTATGTCGGTGGCACAGGCATGCAAGCGGGATGTAGGTGAATATGACGGCCGCGACCGGGACAGGGCGGATGAAGGGCGAGACGCCGCCAGCGGGATTTCCGCCGCGGCTGCTTCTCATCGGCGCGCAGAAGGCGGGCACGACCTCTCTCGCCGCCATTCTCGATCGTCATCCGAAGATCGCGCTCGGACGCTCCAAGGAGCCCGATTTTTACGCCCGCTTCTGGAAGCGCGGCTTCGACTGGTATCGCGGGAACTATCCGACCGACGCGCCCTGGCTCGTCGACGCCTCGCCCAGCTATTCGGCCGGCTTTCTCGGACCCGACGGCGAGGAACTCCCGGTCGCCGAGCGGATCGCCGCGCATGTTCCCGATCCGCGCTTTCTCTATCTCGTGCGCGACCCGGTGCGCCGCGCCTGGTCGTCCTACTGGCATGCGGTGCGCTTCGAGGGTGAGACGGAGCCGCCCGAAAAGGCGCTCACGCCCGCGAGCAGTTACCTGCGGCAGGGATGCTATGCCGACCGGCTCGCCCCCTTCCTCGAGCGCTTTCCGCGCGAGCACATCCACGTCCTCGAATTCGAGTCCTTCGTGCGCGACCAGCAGGCGACGCTCGACGCGATCACCGACTTTCTCGGTCTCGAGCGCCTGCCGCTCGAGGAGGTGGTGACGAAGAAGAACCGCGCCTTCCGCTACTCGCCACTGGCGCAGATGCTGCGCCGCCTGTTCCCGAGCGACCGGGCGTTTGCCGACTTCATCGCCGGCGCCAAGGCATTGACGCCAAAATTCCTGCGCCCGCTCGCCGCACGCGCCGTCGCAAGCGACATTCCCTCCATGCCGGACGCCTTGCGCGACCGGCTCGCCACCTTCTATGCCCCCCACAATGCGCGGCTCGAGACCCTGCTCGACCGCCGGTTCGAGAACTGGACCCGACCGGAATGACCGACCCCGCCATCACGCCTGAGATCGTTGCCGCGCACGGCCTCACGGAAGAGGAGTATGAGCGCATCCGCCGCGCGCTCGGCCGCGCGCCGAACCTCACCGAGCTCGGCATCTATTCGGTGATGTGGTCCGAGCACTGCTCCTACAAGTCCTCGCGCCTGCATCTGAAAAAGCTGCCCACCGCGGCACCGTGGGTGATCTGCGGCCCGGGCGAGAATGCCGGCGTCGTCGATATCGGCGATGGGATGGCCGCCATCTTCAAGATGGAAAGCCACAATCACCCGAGTTTCATCGAGCCCTATCAGGGCGCCGCCACCGGGGTGGGCGGCATCCTGCGCGACGTTTTCACCATGGGCGCGCGGCCGGTGGCCAATCTCAATGCGCTGCGCTTCGGCGACCCCGCGCACGCAAAGACGCGGCATCTTGTCGCCGAAGCGCAGCGCATTGAGA
>RFKS01000273.1 GCA_003694205.1 Alphaproteobacteria bacterium
CGCGGCAGCATCACCTTCAGCACGCCATTGCGGAAGGTCGCCTCGGCCTTGTCGGCATCGATGCCGGCGGGCAGCGGAATGGCCCGGTAGAAGGCGCCATAGCTGCGCTCACGCAGATAGGCATTGCCTTCCTTCTCCTCGCGCTCCTCCTTCTTCTCGCCACGAATGGTGAGCGTGTCCTCGGTCAGCGCGAGATCAACGTCCTTCTCCTCGAGGCCCGGGAGATCGACGGTCACCTCGAGACCCTTGTCGGTCTCGACGACATCAACCGCCGGTACCGCGAATCCCTCGACCCTCGGGAATCCGAAGCCGTTTCCTTCAAAGCGGCTCCAGAACTCGTCGAAGGCACGCTCGATCTCGCGATGGAGCGCGAAAATGGGGCTCACCTCACGCCCCGGACCCGCGAAGGTCGCGGGAGCCGTGCTCTTGCGGCCCCAAGGGATGAGATCACGGAACTGCATGGTGCTTCCCTCCTTTCCTCACTCACTGCCAGTCGCTACGCCTTGTTGATCGCGATGTGACGCGCCCGGACATCGGCCTTCTTCGGCAGAACGAGCGCCAGCAGGCCGTCACGATGCCGCGCCTCGATCCGGTCCTGAACGATGTCCTCCGAGAGCCGGAAGACGCGCTCGAAAAGGCCGGTTTCGAACTCCGTATAGAGCGGCGTCATGCCTTCGGTTTCGATGTCGCTCGCGCGACCGCGCACGGTCAGCACATTGCGCTCGACGGTGACATCGAGATCCTCGGGCCGGACAGCTGGCACCTCGACCTGGAGCAGGAAGGCCTCACCGGTTTCCATGATGTCCGCACGCGGCTCGAACAGCGGCATGCCGGTACGGAAGCCGTCACGGGCACGCTCGAGAGAGCTGCCGCGTGTTTCAGCAAGTGCACGTGCCATGGTGCCACCCTCCTTTCCTACTTCGCCTCGATCTTCTTGATTTCGATCCGATGCGGACGGTCCTCCTCCGGACGCGGCAGGTCGATGATCAGCAGACCGTTCTCGAAACGCGCATCGGCCTTCTCCGCCTCGACGCGGAAGGGCAGATCGACGCTGCGAGAGAACGGTCCCGAAATCCGCTCCCGCCGCAGCCACACGGCATCGTCGCGCGCGGTCGATCCGGGCAGCTCGCCACGAATCGTCAGACGGTTTCCGGTGGTCGACAGATCGACGTCCTCGAGCTGCACGCCGGGCAGGCGCACGACAACGCGGGCCTTGTCATCACCGAGATAGACATTGAGCGCTGGCACCGCGAATTCCGCCTCCTCCTCGCCAAGAACCGAGCTGAAGAGACGGTCCATGTCGCGCTCGAGGCGTCGCAACTGCACGAACGGATCAAATCCGAATGCACTCATTGCAGGCATCAGCATTTGCGCCTCCTCCATTCCAGACAGACCGATCGATTGCCGACTCCACTCCCCCGGCCGCCGCCGTGGCAATACTCTCAGGCGACGTTCCGGGCGGGCGGGACGGCCGGCCTCCGGCGGCCCCGGTTCGGTCTGGAAAGGCGGCGCACCACGCCTGTCGCGGCGCGCTCGGGAAAGGGCTTCGTGCGCCTTGGTCGACGCGGAGATGCGTTGCCAGGGAACAACGAAGCGCACATCCTTCGCGCGAAGCGACGTGACCGGCGACCCCTTGGGGGGACACCCTCCGTCATTCCAGGCCGGGACCCGGAAACCGGCATCCCGCACTCACCGAGATAGAAACGGAGGCAACGCTTTCAAGACCCCCGGAGGGCTCTCCGAGTGAATTTTTTTTGTTCTGCTTTTTCAAAGAGATGGAGTGTGCCCTGTTGCCTAGCGATAGGCAATGAGGTCGGCCTCTTCGGTGAGCACGTAAAGCGTGCCGTCGGCGACCACCGGCATCGCGACGCTGCTCGCCGGCAGCTCCACGCCACCCAGGATCTCTCCCGTATAGGGCGAGAGCGTGAGCAACGCACCATGCGTCGACACCACGATCAGGCGATCTCCCGCCAGCACCGGTCCGGTCCAGGCCAGTGGCCCCTTGCGGTCCTCGATGTCCTTGAATCGCTGCAGGCGCGTCACCCAGCGGATGCGTCCGTCGGCGGCATTGACCGCCGCCACCTCGTCATCGACGGTGACGACGAAGATATAGTCGCCAGCGATCCAGGGCGTATCCACCGAGGCGACATTGTTCTCCCAGACGCGCTCGCCGCTGCGCATGTCGATTGCCACCATGCGGCCGGCATGACCGACGGCATAGACGCGGCCGCGGTCGATGATCGGGTCGCCGTCAATATCGGCAAGGGTCGCGAGCGGGGTCAGCCGCCGCGTCCGCGACAGCGTGTCCTGCCAGGACTGGCGGCCGTTCTCGACCCGCATGGCGAGGAGTTCACCGGACGACAGGGCGGCCACCACCGTGTCCGACTGCACCGCCGGCGAGGCCGCGCCGAGAATGCCGGCATCCTCGGGAAGCCCGGCCTCGGTCCAAAGGAGCTGCCCCTCCCCGAGATCGAGAGCCAGCACCTCATTGTCCTGTGTCACCGCAAAGATGCGGCCGTCCGCTATCGTCGGCGCACCCCGGAAGGGCACCACGCCCTGATAGCGCCAGATCTCGTGGCCGTCATCGACCGCAAGCGCGGAGATGAAGCCAAATCCGGTGGTGACGATGAGACGGTCCCCCGCAACGGCAAGCCCGCCGCCGAAGGCGAGCGCCCGCTTTTCCCCCTTGAGACGCAGTTCGGTCGACCACAGGCGGCGCCCGTCCGCGGTGCGCCAGGCACTGACACGGCCCCGCGTGTCAATGGTGAAGATACGCCCGTCGGCCACCACTGGCGACATGATGAGGCGCGTGAACATGTCCGACCCGGCACCGATATCGACACGCCAGGCGCGCGTCAGCGGATCGCCGAGCGCGAGATGGTGCACCGCGTGGGTCGGCACACCGCCCGATTGTGGCCAGCTCAGATTGCGATAGGGACGCGGCAGGACGATGCGCACATTGGCGAGCGCCGGGTCCGCCTCAAGCTGCTGCTCGAAGGTCAGAACCGGGATGCGCTCGCGGCCGGCATTGGGATGGGTCCCCGGCGCGTCCGGCTCGCTGATATCGACGCCGCGGCTGCAACCGGCGGCGAGGAGCACGATCAGGGGAGCCAAGCGGACGAGCTTCACGACGGTGCTCCCTCTTCACCGGCCGAGGCCGGAGGCGCGGCCGGCGCCGCATCCGCACCGTCCCCATTCCCGGCGTCCGGTTCGGGTGGTGCTCCCATGCTGGCCAGCATGTCGCGCGCCCGCGCCTTGATCCCGGGCGGTGTTTCGGGATCCTCGACGAGGCCCGAGAAGCGCGACCGCGCCGCCTCGGTGTCGCCCGCCGCGAGTTCCGCCGCTCCCAATAGCTCGAGCGCACTGAAACGGAGCGGCGCCTCGGGCGCAGCCAGCGGCTCGAGACGCGCAATCGCCGCCGCGGCGCCCTCGCTGTCGAGGGTCGCTTCCGCCGCGAACAGGGCCGCATAGGCTTTGAGACGTGGGTCGTCGGCCAGCCGCGCCACCTCGTCATAGAGCCCGATGGCGACCGCGAGCTGCCCGGCCTTCGCCCGCGCCCCGGCCTCGCGCATGCGCACGAGCAGGGCATAGCCACCATCGAAGGACGGCCGGGCCTCGGCCAGGATATCGGCCATTTCGGCGGGGGATTTCTTCTCGATCGACTCGACAAGCGCAACATAGCGCGTGGCCTCGTCCCGGAGTGCCCTCTCGCGTTGGGCTTCCCAGTAGCGATACCCCGTCACCCCCGCGATGACGAGGACGAGCACGACAGCGACCCGGGGACCGTGCTTCTTGAGAAGGGCGATCAGGCGGTCGCGACGGACCTCTTCATCGACCTCACGAAAAATCAGTTCCGATTCGTCAGCCACGCTTCGCTCTCATCCTTGCCGCACCGTTCGATTGCGCGGCTAGCATATCGCTGCCGCCGCCGCCAGAGGAAATGCCACCGCCGCACCGCCGCGACCTCACTCCCCGTCCTTCTCCTCTCGCATGCCATAGGTCTGTTCGGGACCGGGAAACCGGCGCGCGCGCACATCCGCTGCATAGCGGGCGACGGCATCGGAAATGACGCCACCGAGTTCGGCATAGGGCCTGACGAAACGCGGCGCCCAGTCGAACAGCCCGAGCATGTCCTCGGTGACCAGAATCTGGCCATCACAGGCCGCCGAGGCGCCAATTCCGATGATCACATTCGGCGCCGCGGCGGCGATCTCGCGCCCCAGCGGCTCGGCGACCCCCTCGACCACGGTGGCGAAGGCACCGGCGTCGGCGACCGCCCGCGCATCGGCAAGGATGGGCTCCCATTCCGCCCGCCGCCGTCCCTGCGCGGCATAGCCGCCGATATTGTGCACCGACTGGGGCCTCAGCCCGACATGACCCATCACCGGCACGCCGCGCTCGACGAGAAAGCGGATGGTCGGTGCCATCGCCAGCCCGCCCTCGAGCTTGACCGCCTGGGCGCCCGTCTCGGCAAGCGCGCGGGAGGCATTGCGGAAGGCGTCGGCGGGCGAAGACTCATAGCTGCCGAAGGGCATGTCGAGAACGACGAGGGCGCGCGCCGAACCGCGCACCACGGCGCGACCGTGCGCGATCACCATGTCGAGCGTGACGCCGAGCGTCGTCTCCATGCCGTAGAGCGCCATGCCCATCGAATCACCGACGAGCAGGACATCGCAATGGGGATCGAGCAGGCGCGCGAAGGGTGCGCTGTAGGCGGTGAGACAGACAACCGGCTCGCCCCCCTTGCGTCCGGCGATCTGCGGCACGGTGAGCCGCCGCGGCGCGCCCGCCCCGCCACCGTCCTTTTTCTGTGCACTCATCGACCGCTCCTTGTCTCACTCCCACTCGATCGTGCCCGGCGGTTTCGAGGTCACGTCATAGACGACACGGTTGATGCCGCGCACCTCGTTGATGATCCGCGTCGCGACATGCGACAGGAACCCATGATCGAAAGGATAGCTGTCGGCGGTCATGCCGTCGACCGAAGTCACGGCCCGGAGGGCGAGAACGTGATCGTAGGTCCGCGCATCGCCCATGACGCCGACGCTGCGCACCGGGAGAAGCACGGCGAAAGCCTGCCAGATGCTGTCATAGAGCCCGCTGAGCCGGATCTCCTCGAGAAAGATCGCATCCGCCTTCCTCAGGATGTCCGCCTTCTCGCGCGTGACCGGCCCCGGAATCCGGATCGCAAGGCCGGGCCCCGGGAAAGGATGGCGGTCGACGAAGGCATCGGGCAGGCCGAGTTCGCGGCCGAGCGCCCGCACCTCGTCCTTGAAGAGCTCGCGCAGGGGCTCGACGAGCCTGAGCTTCATCTTCTCGGGCAGACCGCCGACATTGTGGTGCGACTTGATGGTGACCGACGGCCCGCCGGTGAAGGAAACGCTCTCGATGACGTCGGGATAGAGCGTGCCCTGGGCGAGAAAATCGGCGTCCCGGATTCGCGCCGCCTCCTCCTCGAAGACCTCGACGAAAAGGCGTCCGATGATCTTGCGCTTCTGCTCGGGATCGGCGACGCCGTCGAGCGCGCCGAGGAAAAGATCCGCGGCGTCACGATGAACGAGCGGGATGTTGTAGTGGTCACGAAAGAGGCGAACCACCTGCTCGGGCTCGCCCAGGCGCAGTAGCCCGGTATCGACGAAGACGCAGGTGAGCTGGTCGCCGATCGCCTCGTGCAGGAGTACCGCGACGACCGAGCTGTCGACGCCGCCGGAGAGTCCGCAGATCACCCGGCCCGTGCCCACCTGTTCGCGGATCTCGGCGATCTTGCTGTCGCGAAAGGCGGCCATCGTCCAGTCGCCGGCCGCACCGCAGATATCGCGCGCGAAATTGCGGACCAGTTGCGCCCCGTGCGGCGTGTGCACGACCTCGGGGTGAAACTGCAGGCCATAGAAGCGCCGCTCGTCGTCAGCAATGGCGGCACAGGGTGCCCCTTCGGAAGTGGCGACGACGCGAAAGCCCTCGGGCAGACGGATCACCCGGTCGCCATGGCTCATCCACACCTGCTCGCGCCCGCCCACCTGCCAGACGCCGTGAAAGAGCCGGCAGTCCTCCCGGATATCGACAAAGGCGCGGCCGAATTCCTGGTGTTCGGAGGTCTCGACGGCACCGCCCAGCGCCGCCACCATGGCCTGCTGCCCGTAGCAGATGCCGAGGACGGGAAGACCGCTCTCGAAGACCGCCTGCGGGGGCGCCGGCGCGTCGTCCCAGGTTACCGAGGCCGGACCACCGGACAGGATGATACCGACCGGTGGCGTTGCCGCGAGTGCCTCCGCCGCACGCTGGTAGGGCACGATCTCGCAATAGACACCGGCCTCGCGCAC
>RFKS01000274.1 GCA_003694205.1 Alphaproteobacteria bacterium
CGGTCTCCGCCACCTGCCGCGCCGCCGCGGAGATCGCATCCTCGGCCGTGGCATTGTGGCTCAGGCGCTCGACCGCGCGCCCGGCGAGGATCGCGTCCGGCTCCTCCCTGAGCGCCACCTTGGTCATCACCGCCACCGCTTCCTCGGGAAAGTCGCCGACGGCGGATTCCGCCGACAGCATCACCGCATCGGCCCCTTCATGTACGGCGGTCGCGACATCGGAGACCTCGGCCCGGGTCGGCACCGGCGAATGGATCATTGATTCGAGCATCTGCGTCGCCACGACGACGGGCTTGCCGGCCTCGCGTGCCGTGCGCACGATGCGGCGCTGCACCGCCGGTACCTCCTCGACCGGCAGCTCGACGCCGAGGTCGCCGCGCGCGACCATCACCGCGTCGGCAAGCTCGACGATCGCCTCGAGCTGCGCCACCGCACTCGGCTTCTCGATCTTGGCCAGGACGCCGGCCCGCCCCGCGATGAGCTTTCTCGCCTCGGCCACATCGTCGGGACGCTGCACGAAGGAAAGTGCCACCCAGTCGACGCCGTGCTCAAGGGCGAAGGCGAGGTCGCGCCGATCCTTGTCGGTGAGTGCCGCAAGCGGCAGGACGGCATCCGGGAGATTGACCCCCTTGCGATCCGAGAGCACGCCACCGAGCAGCACCCGGGTCTCGATCCGCGTGCGCGTCCGCTTCGTCACCTCGAGGCGGATGCGCCCGTCATCGAGCAGAATGTGCATGCCCGGCCCGACGACCTCGAAGATCTCGCCATGGGGCAGGTGGACGCGCCGCGCGTCGCCGGGACGCTCGTCGAGATCGAGCACGAACCGGGCCCCGTTCTCGAGCCGCACCTCGCCGTCGGCGAAGCGTCCGATTCTGAGCTTCGGCCCCTGCAGGTCCGCCATGATCGCGATCGGGCGCCCCACCGCGCGCTCGACGGCACGGATGCGGGCGATGACCTCCGCTTTCTCCGCGGTCTCGCCGTGGCTCATATTGAGCCGGAAGACATCGACACCGGCGCGCCACAGGCGCTCGATCATGGCGCGCGACTCGCTGGCCGGGCCGATGGTGGCGATGATGCGCGTGCGGCGCCGGAAACGCATGGCCTTCCACTCCGGTATGGCGGGCAACGGGGCATGGCATGATGACCGGCGCCGTGCGGGCAATTGACGCCGACGCCGGAAGGCCTAAGCTTGCGCATCCGTGCCGCAGCGTCCAGTGGAATTTTCCTGCTCCGTGCCCCAGCCGCAGCCCTCTCTCCGCCGCATCGACCCGGACATCCTGCGCCCGCAGGGTCGGGGCGGTGTTCTCATTCTGTGCGAGCATGCCTCAAACCACGTTCCGGGGGAGCTCGATGGACTCGGTCTCGCGCCGGCCCTGCTCGAGCGCCATATCGCCCACGACATCGGCGCCGCCGCCGTGGCGCAGCGGCTGAGCGCGCTTCTCGATGCGCCGGCGGTCCTTGCCCGTGTGTCGCGCCTCGTCATCGACGTCAACCGCGCTCCCGCGGCGCCCGACCTTATCCCCGTACGCAGCGACGGCGTTGAAATTCCGGGCAATCGCGCACTGCCGGCGGCAGCCCGCCAGGCACGGCTCGATGCCTTTTTCGCGCCCTTCCACGAAGCCGCGGCAGCCCTGCTCGAGGCCATGCTCCGGCGCGGCGAACGGCCCGCCGTGATCGGTATCCACAGCTTCACGCCACGCATGAACGGGGCCTTCCGTCCCTGGCACGTCGGCTTTCTACACAATCGGGACGGCCGCCTTTTTCGATTGCTGCGTGACCGTCTGCGGGCGCGCTGGGATCTCGAGATCGGTGACAACGAGCCCTATTCGGGCCGCGACCTCTACTATTCCATGCACCGCCATGGCGAGGCGCGGGGGCTTCTGCAGACCGTGATCGAGATCCGCCAGGACCTCGTGACCGCGACGGAGGGGCAGGAGGAATGGGCCGAACGCCTCGCGCTCTGCCTGCGCGAGGCCGGCGTCGCGCGAAACGCGCGCGACGACTCTAGAACGGATTGAGCGTGCTCTTCTTGGTGAACTTCATATAGCCCGCATTGGCGCCGGCGCGCAGCCCGACGCCGAGGCGGATCGGCGCGATGACGACGTCGCCGCGCTTGAAATAGGCGACCCCGAGACCGCCGACAAAGTAGAACTGCCCCTCGACCGCGGGAAAGCGCCGGTAGAGTTCCTCCGTGTCATAGAGATTGTAGACGAGCGTGAAGACCTTGGCGCCGTTGGCGCCGACATCGAAACCGAGCGAGGGGCCCGTCCAGTGCACCTCGCGCTCGCCCTCGATCTTGTGATGCAGCACCCCGTCGCCATAGCGGAGGCCGGCGATGAAGGCACCCCCCGCCTCCTCGCCGGTGATGTAGGCATTGGGGCGCCCGAGATCGGCGAAGATCGATTCGATGATCTCGCCAAGCCCTTCCGCGCCCTCGCCGAAGACCTCCTTGCCCGCCTCGAGTACCGTACGCTGGTCGTAGCTGTTCTCTTCGGTCTGCTTCGACTTGTCGATGACGATCTCGTCGTTGTTCGTCGAATCGGTCGAGGCGCAGCCGACGAGAAAGAGGGCAAGAAAAAGTGCGGAACAGAGGGACGACAGATACTGGCGAGTCATCGCGGTTCTCCGGCTCGGGGCTTCATGGCACGATTCCGCTTCACGGCGACCATATGGGGTCGCCCTTCTATAGCACTCTGGGCCGCTCTTGCGGCAAGACTGTGACGCAGTTCCCGGCCCCGATTGCCGTTGCATCGGCGCGCGCACGCCCTAAGATGCGCAGGGCATTCGGGGAGGATAGAAAGCCGGGGAGTGTCGATGTTCGGTCTGATGCAGGACTGGCCGCTTTTGCAGTCGCGAATCCTGACGCATGCGGCGCGTTTCCACGGGAGCGCCGGGATCGTCACCTATTCCGTCGAGGGACCTGTCCATCGCACCGATTACGCCACCCTCGAGCTGCGCGCGCGCAAGCTCGCCCAGGCACTCGGGCGGCTCGGCGTCGGGCACGGCGACCGGGTGGCGACGCTCGCCTGGAACACCTGGCGCCATCTCGAGCTGTGGTTCGCGACCTCCGGCATGGGGGCGATCGCGCACACGGTCAATCCCCGCCTATTCGACGATCAGCTCGTCTATATCCTCAATCACGCCGAGGATGCGGTGCTGTGCCTCGATCTCAGCTTCGTGCCCCTCGTCGAGCGCCTGCTGCCGCGGCTCGCGCATGTGCGTCACATCGTCATTCTCACCGATCGCGCCCATATGCCCGCGACGAAGCTGCCAGACCCTCTCTGCTACGAGGATATCGTCGAGGCGGAGGACGGCGATTACGCCTGGCCAACCTTCGACGAGAACACCGCCTCGGGACTTTGTTACACATCCGGAACGACCGGTGATCCGAAGGGCGTTCTCTATTCGCACCGCTCGACGGTGCTGCACGCGTTCGCGACCGTCTCGACCGACACGCTCGGCATCTCGGCGCGCGAGACGGCGCTGCCAATCGTGCCCATGTTTCACGCCAATGCCTGGGGCGTGCCCTTCGCCACCACGCTCACCGGCGCGCGTCTCGTCCTCAACGGCCCGCATCATGACCCCGAAACATTGTGGAAAATCCTCGATGAGGAACGGGTCAGCGTCACCGCGGCCGTACCGACGATCTGGCTCGCCCTTCTTGAATATCTGCGCGCGACGGGGCGCGGATTGCCGCATCTCAAGGCGGTGACCATCGGTGGCTCGGCGGCGCCGCGCGCGATGATCGAGGCTTTCGAGCATGACTATGACGTCCGCGTGCATCATGCATGGGGGATGACGGAAACCAATCCGCTCGGCTCGGTCGGGACGATGACGGCGGAAACCGCGGCCCTGCCGCCAGAGCAGCAGCTCGACCTCAAGTGCAAGCAGGGGCGCCCGGTGTTCGGCGTCGAGATGCGCATCGTCGACGACGACGGCCGCATCCTGCCGCATGACGGCAGGAGCGCTGGCCATCTCAAGGTGCGCGGCCCGTGGGTCGCGCGCGCCTATTATCGCGACGAGACGCCGATCCTTGACGCCGACGGATTCTTCGATACCGGCGATGTCGCGCATATCGACCAATACGGCTTCATGCAGATCACCGATCGCGCGAAGGACGTGATCAAGTCGGGCGGCGAGTGGATCAGCTCGATCGCGCTCGAGAATGCCGCCGTCGCCCATCCCGATGTGCTCGAGGCGGCGGTGATCGGTATTCCGCATCCGAAATGGACCGAGCGCCCGCTGCTCGTCGTCGTGCCGCGCGCGGGGCGCACCGTGAGCCGCGAGGAGATGCGGGCATTCCTCGCCGACAAGGTCGCCAAGTGGTGGCTGCCCGACGACGTCGTCATGGTCGACGAGATCCCGCACTCGGCCACCGGGAAGATCCAGAAGACGGCGCTGCGCGAACGCTTTCGCGACTATCGCTTCGACGCGGCGGCAACGGACGGCTGAATCGCCGGCCGGGCGACTTCCCGCAGTTCGTCCAGTGTGAACAGCGGCACCGGTCCGCCATAGACGAGCCCGGTATCGATGAAGAGGGCGTTGCCGAGACGGCGCGGCGCCGGCAGCGGCGTATGTCCGTGCAGGGTCAGCGTGGCATGCGCGACCTTCCGCTCAAGCGCGTGGGCGAGGATCTCGCGGCCCCACAGCATGCGGTGGCGGTCGGGGGAAATCCCGATCGCGCTTTCCACCTCATCCCAGTCCAGGCGCGGATATTCGGCGTGACAGATGCCGATTCGCCCGCCGTCGGAAAGATCGACGGTCAGCGCCAGGGGCAAGTGGGGCAGGAGGCGCCGGAGCCGGCAAACAAGGGTGGCCCGCTCCGATTCCGCGAACCAGCCACCGCCATTGAGGCGCCACAGACCCGCGTCTTCTCCGCCGAGCAGGACATCGATCATCATCTGCTCGTGATTGCCGCGAACAGCGTGAAACCACGGCTCCTCGAGAAGGGCAAGACAGCGCCCGGAATCAGGTCCGCGGTCGACGAGATCGCCGACGGAAAAGACGCGGTCACGGGCGGGATCGAAGTCACGTGCGGCGAGCGCTGTCAGGAAGGCGTCGTACATGCCGTGCAGATCGCCGAGGAAGAAGTCGCGCCCCGACCGGTTGGCGGCGACCCTGATATGTGCGCGGCCGTCCATTTCGTGGCTCCCTGCGACAGGCGCCCCTTGGGACCTTCCGCATCTCATGTTATGCCACGCGCGCCCCGCTGCAAGAGCCGCGACAGGAGACGGGAAGCATGGCCGCAAGCGATGACGCGGGCCCCGGCTGGTACCGCGACGGCCTCGAACATGTCTGGCTGCCCTATACGCAGATGAAAACGGCGCGGCCGCCGCTGCCGGTGGTGCGCACCGAGGGCTGCCGCATTCATCTCGCCGATGGCCGCGTGCTCGTCGACGGCATCGCGAGCTGGTGGACGGCGGCGCACGGCTACAATCACCCGCATCTCCTCAAGGCCGTCGCCGACCAGCTCGAACGCATGCCCCACGTCATGTTCGGCGGTCTCGTTCACGAGCCGGCGCTGCGGCTGGCACGACGTCTCGCTGCCATCACGCCCGGCGATCTCGATCACGCCTTTTTTGCGGAATCGGGGTCGGTCGCGGTCGAGGTGGCGCTCAAGATGGCGGTCCAATACTGGCTCAATCACGGCGAACGGCGTTCGCGCTTCGTCTTCTTCCGCCACGGCTATCACGGCGATACGACGGGTGCGATGGCCGTCTGCGATCCCGAGGAGGGCATGCATGCGCGCTTTTCGCATCTGCTTGCGCGCCATCTTCTTGCCGACCTGCCGCGCACGGACGAAGAAACCGAGGCCTTTGACGCCCTTCTCGCCCGTCATCGCGAAGACATCGCGGCCATCATCATCGAGCCGCTGGTCCAGGGAGCGGGCGGCATGCGCTTCCACGATCCCGACGTGCTCGGCAGCGTTGCGCGGCTGGCGCGCGCGCACGGACTGTTGC
>RFKS01000275.1 GCA_003694205.1 Alphaproteobacteria bacterium
CTCCCGGAAAGCGCCGGCGGGCAGCGTTGTAGCGCCAATGGAATTGCCGCCAGCGCCGCTTCAGGTCTACAACGAAGCCGCGGCCGACAGGGACATGGCGCCAGTTGTCAGCCCGCATGACGAATGCTGCGTCTTTTCGTGCCCTCGACCGGCTCTTGCGTCAGGCGCTGGGCCGGAAACAGGGCGCTGATCGTGGTGCCGCGATTCGGTGCACTGGAGATCTCGACCGTGCCGCCGTGCAACTCGATCAACGCGATCGACAGCGGCAGGCCAAGTCCTGCACCTTCATGAACCTTCGATTCCGGCGACTTGAAAACCTGGCCGAACCGGGTCCGTGCAATCTCAAGGTCCTCGGCCGACATGCCGATCCCGGTGTCGCTGACGGAAAGCCGCAAACCGCCCTCTGATGTCCCCACTGCCGCAAGGCGAATCTGCCCCCCATTGGGCGTGAATTTGACGGCATTCACAAGCAGATTCAGCAATGCCTGCTGCAGGCGTACGCTATCCCCCATGAGACGCGGCAGTCCCGGTTCGATGTCGAGCTCGACACTGATCGATTTCCGTTGCGCTTCCGGAAGCACCATGCGCGCCGAATCCCTGACCACTGCCTCGACCTCGATGGGAGCGGTCTTGAGAAGCAGGTGCCCTTCCTCGACCCGGGAGAGATCAAGAATATCATTGATGAGACGCAGAAGGTGGCGCGCGCTGCGGTGGATGTCGCCCGCATATTCGCGATAGCGCTCGACACCGGCGGGGCCGGCCTCTCCCTGCGCCATCATCTCGGAAAAGCCGAGAATGGCATTGAGCGGCGTGCGAAGCTCATGGCTCATATTTGACAAAAACTCGGTCTTTGCCTTGTTCGCCTTCTCCGCTTCGTCCTTTGCCGCGAGCAGGGCGAGCTCCATCAGCTTGCGCTCGGTGATATCGGTCGCGACGGTGAGAATCAGAATTTTCCCCGCCGGATCGCGGAGGCGGGTCTTGCGGGTAAGGAAGGTAAGCTGCTCGCCCCCCGCACTCCTCCGTTCCTCCTCATAGAGCAGAATGGTTCCCTCAGGCTCGGCAAGAAGCTCTTTCGCCTTGGCTTGGTCCCGCTCCGCCTCGTGGGCGGCGAAGAGCTTCGCGGTCGGAAGGCCGACCGCGGCGGCCGCTGACGCCTTTGCGAATTGTGCCCCAAACGAATTGATGAAGAGGCAGCGCCCCTCTTCGTCCGTTGCGTAGACGATGGCGGGAACCGTATTGATCACCGCGAGCAGCCGCTCGCGACTCTCCGACAGTGCCCTCTCATGCGCCAGGCTCTGCGACTTCAATTCCTCGCGCAATCCCTCCGCGCGTTCCTTGAGAAGGAGCTGTTGCCGCCGCAATGTGAGGAGATTGCGCGCCCGGGCGCGAAATTCGAAATGGTCGACCGGGCTCATGAGGAAGTCGGTGGCGCCGGCAAGCAGGGCCTCGTAGCGGAACGAACGATCCTCGTAGACCGTGACCACGATCACAGGCACATCGACGCACGCGGGGTGTTCGCGCAACCGCCGGATGAAGGCCGCACCGTCCATTCCGGGCATCTTGAAATCGGTAATGACGAGGTCCGGAACGGCTTCGTCGAAACTCTCTAGCGCCTGGCGGGGATCGGCAAAGGCATTGACGACCACATCGTCTTCGAGCCCCTGCGCCAGTTGCGACCAGATGCGCCTGTTGGTAATGCGATCGTCGACGATTGCAATGCGCGCCATGAACGGTGTCTCGCGAAGCGCCCACCGGAGAGGATGCCATTCCACCGCCGGCAGAGCCCCATCGCGACCCCGGGAACCGGCACCCGTCCGGGAACCTGAGTGGCGCTCCGGTCAGGAGCGGCCTTGTTTCAAACACCTCACGATACCGGGATATCGTTAATGAAATTTGAATTCCTCCTTTGCATCCGTCTCGAAATCCGGTTTAATCGGTAGTATCGCTTCGCGTTTTTCGCCTATTTGGCGGTAGTTGTTGATGGGGAAATGTTATGGCAACGCGTCTGCGCGTGGTTTCGGGAGGTGTGCAAGCGGTGGTCCGGCCGGACTCCGCTGCGGTCGAGCATGTGGACGAGCTCGGGATTCCCTTCCCGCCCATGCAGGAGCTTGATCTCGAATATGACCGTTCCTATGCGGCCCTGTGGTGCGTGCAACGCCACAGCGAGCGGCCCAATTTTACCACCTCGCTGATCGCCGACATCGCCGGCGTCCAGAAGGCGATGAAGGCGGGATTCGAGGCGGCGGCGCCCGAGACACCGCCGGTGCGCTATCTCATCTGGGCGTCGTCGAAGCGGAATATCTTCAATCTCGGCGGCGATCTCATCCATTTCGTCGAGCTGCTCGAGGCCCGCGACCGCGACGGCATGTGGGACTATGCGCGTTCCTGCATCGAGATCTGCCACACCAACCACGTCAATATGGATCTCCCGGTCATCACCATCGCCCTTGCCGCCGGTGATGCGCTCGGAGGCGGCCTCGAATCCGCGCTCTCGAGCGATCTCATCATCGCCGAACGCGGCGCCCAGTTCGGCTTTCCCGAGATTCTGTTCGGACTCTATCCCGGCATGGGCGCCTACAGCCTCGTCGCGCGGCGGGTCGGGGCCCGGATTGCCGAGCGCATGATCTTCTCAGGGCGCATCTACAGCGCCGAGGACCTCTACGAAATGGGGCTCATCCATACGCTCGCCGAGCCGGGCGAGGGGGAACAGGCCCTGCACGACTATCTCAAGCGTGCCGACAAGCGCTTTCATTCGCACCGCAGCCTGTTCGCGGCCCGGCGTGTCACAAATCCGGTGTCGTTCGCGGAGATGGAGGAAATTGCGCGGCGCTGGGTCGACACCGCGATGTCACTCGGGAAGCTCGAATTGCGAAAGATGCAGCGGCTCGCAAAAGCCCAGATCGCCCGCATGGAGCGCGACGGCACGGCGCCCGACGGCGAAGCGGCTCAGACCACGCCCCCGGCCCGCGCAAAGGCGGCCTCCGTTCATTCACCGCGCCCGCCACGCGAACGGGCTAGGTCGCAGGCAGAAGGGGCACCCCCGTCTGCGCCCCCGTCGCCACAGATTACCGGCCGCGACGCGGCACCGTCTCCCCAATCGATAAAGGGAAATGCCATGCCCAAGGATGCCGATCACAATAGCGGGGTTCTGTCCCGTGAGCACGATGCCGCCGTCATTCCCGTGTCGAACGCGCCCGCGCAGCGCGCCAACGGCAAAGCCGAAGGCGAGACCGGTGGCTCGGTTTATGATCTCATCATCGACGGGGTCGCGGAAACACGTGCGGCGGCGACCTTGCAGCCGGGCGTCGAGCGTCTCCTGAGCGAAGGCATGAGCCGCGAGGAATATCTCGAGTTTCTCGAACAGCTCTATCATGTGGTCTGGCACTTCTGCCCGACCATGGCCGCTGCCGCGGCACATTGCGGCGAGGACCGCCGCGCGCTGCGTTATGCGCTCTATCACAATATCGACGACGAGAAGGGCCACGAGACCTGGGTGCTCGACGATATCCGGGCGCTCGGCGGCGATGTCGACGCGGTCGTGCGTGGCAAGCCGGCGATCCCGGTGCAGGCGATGATCGGCTACAATTACTATGCCGCGGAGCGTCTCAATCCCTGGAGCGTGCTCGGTATGGTGCATGTGCTCGAGGAAATCTCTGCAAATTATTCCGGGCGGGTCGCCAAGGCGGTGGCCGAGCGGCTCGGAATCACCGACGGAGCAGGCTTCCGTTTCCTCTCCTCGCACGGCACGATGGACCTGCATCATGTTGCCGGCTTCCGGGAGCTTGTGAACCAGATCACGGATCCGCGCGATTATGAGGCGATCATTGACGCCGCGAATGTGAACTACGCTCTCTTTGGCGCCCTCTTCAAGCACGCCTGAGCACAAGAGCGAGGAGTTGCTTCAATACCGGTGGGGCTGCCGCACCGGCAGTGCCTCGCCATATTGCGCTGCAACAAATCTCTTGACGCAAGGCCCATTGCGGGTGTAGCGCGCCGGGATATGTCATTGCCGGCGTCCGTCGGCACATGTCCTCTAGGGTAACAGCACCATGAATCTTCAGCAGATTCGCGGTGACCTCTTCGGCGGGGTCACCGCGGCCATCGTCGCCCTTCCGCTCGCCCTCGCCTTCGGCGTCGCATCCGGTCTCGGACCCGCTGCCGGCCTCTGGGGCGCCATCGCGCTCGGCTTCTTTGCCGCCCTTTTCGGCGGCACGCCGAGCCAGGTCTCGGGGCCAACCGGTCCAATGACCGTGGTCATGGCCGGCGCGGTGGCAAGTTTTGGAAGCGAGCCCGGCCTCGTCTTTACCGCGGTCATGCTCGCCGGGCTCTTTCAGATCGCCTTCGGCGCCTTGCGTGTCGGCCGCTTCGTGGCGCTCATGCCCTACCCCGTGATCTCCGGCTTCATGAGCGGTATCGGCGTCATCATTATCGTCCTCCAGCTCGAACCTCTCCTTGGCCATGCGGCGGCAAGCGGCGGCGTTCTCGGGGCTTTAAAGGACCTTCCAGCGGCGCTGGCTGCGCCCGACACCGATGCACTGGCCCTCGCCGGAATCGCGCTTGCCATCGTCTTTTTCTGGCCAAAGCGCCTTGGGCATTTCCTGCCCTCCCCGCTTGCTGCCCTCATCGTCGGGACGCTGGCTGCGGTATTCTGGCTCGATCACGCGCCGGTGCTCGGCGCCATACCGAGCGGCTTGCCCGCCCTGCAAATCCCGCTGGTCGACCTCGCACATCTGAGCGCCGTGACACAGACCGCGCTCGTCCTTGCGGCGCTCGGCGCCATCGACACCCTCCTCACCTCGCTCGTCGCCGACAATCTGACCAAGACCGAGCACCACCCCGACCGCGAACTGCGCGGTCAGGGGATCGGCAATTTCATCGCCGGTCTCCTCGGCGGCATCCCGGGCGCGGGCGCGACGATGCGCACGGTCGTCAACATTCGTGCCGGGGGTCGGACGCGGCTATCCGGCATGATCCACGCCCTGCTGCTGCTCGCCATGGCGCTCGGCCTCGGCCCGCTTGCGGCGCACATCCCGCACGCCGTTCTTGCCGGCATCCTGATCAAGGTCGGGGTCGACATCATCGATTGGGAGGGTCTGCGGCAGGTCGTGCGCAATCCTGGCGAGGGCGTGCTGTTCATGCTCATCGTTTTTGTGCTGACCGTCTTCGTTGATCTCATCACCGCGGTTGGCGTCGGGATGTTTCTCGCCGCCATCCTCTTCGTACAGCGCATGTCCGATTTCCAGCTCGACAATATCCACCGCATGGTCGCCGGCGAGGACGGGACGCTCGAGCCGGATGAGACTGCACTGCTCGAGAAAAGCGAGCGCCGCATCGTCGTCTACCGCCTGTCGGGGCCATTCAGCTTCGGCGCAGCCAAGGGCATGGTGCGCAAGATGACGAACAGCGACGACTATGACGATCTCATTCTCGACTTCACCGCCGTACCCTTCCTCGACACCTCCGCCGCCCGCGCCGTGCGCGAGGTGGTCGAGCGGGCCACCAGCGCCGGCAAGCGCGTCTTTCTTGCCGGGCTCGGGGAGAAGACGGCGCGCATGCTGAGAAGCATGGGCGCGCTGACGCCGCTGCCATCCACGCGTCTGTGCACGACACGCCGGGACGCGATCCGCGCCGCGACGGAACCGGCCTGACCACCCGCGAGATTGCGGAAAGGGTGTGCGCCGAATCCTAGAGACCGGGCCGTTTGCGGCGGCGGCGGAGCGCGGCAAGGGAAAGGATGCCAAACAGCATCGGTAGAGCTGATGCGGGCTCTGGCACCGTGCGGACATCGATCGCGCTGAGCCCAACACGATTGCCGTTTGCATCGGTGGCCAGAAGCTCGAAGCTGTAGGTACCGGCCGCACCGGCATCGAAAGCCGACGCCGGTGGCGTGATGAAGCCGGGCACCCCCGTATTAAGGAAGGAAAAGAGCAGGTTCTGGCTGTCCTCGAACACGCTGCCGCTGCCTAGCCCGAGCGCGGCAATGCTCGCGCTCAGATCCCAGACGCCGAAGTCAAGCCCGTCGGGGCTCGTGTCGTAGCGCAGATCAAAGGCAAGAATGTCGGCGATATCGGCGAAGGTGCCGCCCGTCAGTCCGATGAAGTAACCGAAATTCCACTTTGCCCCGAGGAGGCTGCTCGGATCTCCGGGGCCACCGAAATTCGCGCCGGTCCCGGCGAAGAAGGTTCCTGCACCGTCATTCCCGACCGGCGGATTGGCAAAGCGCTCGGTTGCCGTCAGACCGAGCGTCACACTGACCGTACTTTGGCTGGGCGTCGTGATCTCGAAGCTGCTGATGGCGACGGCGTCATTTGGGATGCCGCTGCCACCGAATGTCGCCTGGGGAAGCGGGCCGAAGCTGTCAAAAACCGGCGCCGCTAGCACGGGCGTCGCCATGGCCCACAGGATGACAGCGGCAACGATCGACAGGCGACGTCCGAAGTGCATTTCGCTGCTCATGGCTTCCTCCTTCACGGTTGTCCATTCATGCGCTGCCACGCCGAAGCGACTGCAGCGATCGCACAAGCCATCCGGAGACAAGGCTGCAGATGGCGTCCCACAGCTCTTCACATGCAGGATGCATGCCGCGAACTCTTCCTCCGAGATTTCTTCGGGTTAGATGATTCTACATAGAATCGGTGTCGTATTCTGTAAGATAAACCGACAAATTTCCCGGACCTGCTGTCAACGGGAACGACACCCTCTCGCACCGGCTTCCGATGCACGGAACCGTGGTCGCGTGAGGGCCGTCACCCGTAATGCCGGGCCGATCCCGCTACAGCGTGGACCGCAACGCAGTGCCCGCGGTCGACGATCTCGCGCCTCCTTCGTCGTGCGAATGGCCATCGCGAGGGGGTCACCGACGGGGTTGAGAAACAGGGGGGAAACGTGATCCGGAATCTCAATCTCACGCCCGGCACGGTCTTGAGGATCGTGGCGGTCGCGCTCTTCTGGGCGATTGCCGTCATCGTCGTCATAACGGCCGCGCCAGCATAGGCGGACGGGCCCGCGGCGGCGCGCCGCCCACAAGCCGCCGGCTGGCTGGGGCGCCAGGATTCGAACCTGGGATCACGGGACCAAAACCCGTTGCCTTACCGCTTGGCTACGCCCCACGAGACCCGCGGCGGCGCCCCTTTAATCACAGCAGTCCGGCCCTGTAAAGCACCATGGGGACCGCCTAGCGAGCGGCTCCGAAGAGGCCCGGGCGCCGCACAAGTCCGATGCAAACAAGGCCATAGCCGAAGGTGGTGGCGATCAGCAGGAGCAGCGTGATCTCGGGCAAGGCCAACGCAAGAAGGCCCGGCAGCAGAATCATGCCGAGATAGAGCAGCAGGCCATAGCGCCAGGGCATGGCATCATAGAGGAGATGGTGAAGATGCGTCCGGTCACCGCGGAATGGCGGCTGTCCACGGCTCACCCGCGTGACGATGAGCCGCGTCGTGTCAAGCACGGGGATCAGGAACCACAGGGCCACGCTGTCCGCGGGCAGGCGATCGAAGCCCTGATTGTAGGCATAGATCGCGAGCAGCCCGATGAGGACGGACAGCGAATAGCTGCCCGCATCGCCGAGAAACAGGCGTCCGCGGAGATTGAACAGCAGTGTCACCAGAAGCGCCGCACTGAGCGCCGCCAGCACGGGATACAAG
>RFKS01000276.1 GCA_003694205.1 Alphaproteobacteria bacterium
CGCCTGCACGCCGCCCAGCTCGAGGATCATGTCGGCGCCGGCGAGGTCCATCGCATAGGCCACGGCCGGGTCGATCGCGTCGCCGCGCGGGGGCGTGGCGGCGATGACGTAGGGCACGCCCGCGACCCGGGCGGTGGTGATCGACATGATCGCCGAGGCGGCATGGGCGTAGCGCCCGCCGGGCACGTAGCAGCCGGCGCAATCGACGGGCACGATTCGCTGGCCAAGCCGCACGCCGGGGTGGGGTTCGATCTCGAACTCGCGAATCGAGGCGGCCTGGGCCTCGGCGAATCGGCGCACCTGGTCGTGCGCGAATTTGAGGTCGTCCTTCTGGCGCTGCGGCAGCTGGGCGATGAGCGCCGATTTCTTCTCCTCGTCGAGCACGACGGGGCCCTGCCAGCCGTCGAATTCCGCGGCCAGGGCGAGCACCCCGGCATCGCCCTCGCGGCGGACGCGGTCGATCAGTTCGGCCACCCGGGCGCGGTGGTCGGCCTCGGCGCGTTCTTCGGCAGGAGGGGCCTTCTTGAGATAACGCATGGTCTGTCCTCGTTGCGTGAGCCGGCGTTGTGCATGGCGCGCGGTGGCACGGCGGCTCAAGCGCACCGCCAGCGGTTCCGCTGCTTGAGGGGCGGAAATTCGGGAATCCGCAATCGCGGTTTCATCGCTTCCGCAGCGAGGGGCGCGCGATGCATCTGGCCTCAACATTCCCGTCGTCTGGACTGTCCGGCAGGTCGCAGTCAGGCTATGCAAGGCATGGCGATCATGGTTTGATCGCGCCTGCATCCGCCGGGTCCGGCCCGGCGGGCAAGCGGCGGCCGGCATGGCCGCGCAATCAGGGTCGCCCGGCTCGCGGCGGCCGAACGAACAGGGAGACGAAGAGAGATGAGAATCAAGCAGGCGATGGCGGGTGCGGCCCTTGCGGCGGCGGCACTGGCCGGCGGACAGGCGGCGAGCGCCGAAGAGCTCAACGTGGCCTTCTTCCTCGAATGGCCGATGCCGTTCCAGTACGCCAAGGTCACCGGCATGTACGACAAGGAGCTCGGCATGAAGGTGAACTGGACGTCGTTCGACACCGGCACCGCCATGTCGGCGGCGATGGCGTCGGGTGACATCAACATCTCGGTCAGCCAGGGCGTGCCGCCCTTCGTGGTGGCGACCTCGGCCGGGCAGGACCTTCAGGTCGCGGACATTGCCGTGTCCTATGCCGACAACGACAACTGCGTGGTGCGCAGCGAGCTCGAGATCGACAAGACCAACGCCAAGGACCTCGAGGGCAAGAAGGTGGCGGTCCCCATCGGCACCGCGGCGCATTACGGCTTCCTCAAGCAGATGGAGCATTTCGGCGTCGATACCTCGACCATGGAGATCGTCGACATGGCGCCGCCCGACGGCGCTGCGGCGCTGGCCCAGGGCGCGGTGGACATGGCCTGCGGCTGGGGTGGCTCGCTGCGGCGGATGAAGGAGCACGGCAACGTGCTGCTGACCGGTGACGAGAAGACCAAGCTCGGCATCAAGGTGTTCGACGTGACCTCGGTTCCGGCCGGCTGGGCCGCCGAGCATGGCGAGATCCTGTCGAAGTTCCTGAAGGTCACGGCCGAGGCCAACGCCATGTGGAACAACGGCGAGAAGCGTGACGAGATGCTGGCGGTGATCGCCAAGGATGCCGGCATGAGCGTGGACGCCACCGCGGCGACGATGGCCACCTTCACCTTCCCCTCGGTCGAGGAGCAGCTGTCGGAGGAATGGCTCGGCGGCGGCACCCAGCGTTTCCTGAAGGAAGTGGCCGACTTCTTCGTCGCCCAGGGCCAGATCCCGAAGGCGCGCGACTCCTATGACGGCGCGGTCAACGCCAGCTACCTGCAGGCGGCCGCGAAGATGATGATGAAGTAACGCCCGCGTGGCGTGCCGGCCGGCCCGTGCAGCCGCGCGGGCCGGCCGTTCTCAATCAGTCAAGGCGGCGGCGACGAGGGGGCCATGCCTGATCTCCAGATCAAGAACGTGTCGATGCGCTTCGATCTGCCGAACGGCGATCATGTGCAGGCGCTCAAGAACATCACGCTCGACATTCCCGAAGGCCAGCTGATGAGCGTGCTCGGCCCCTCGGGGTGCGGCAAGACCACGCTTCTCAACATCATTGCCGGCTTCCTTGCGCCCACCGAGGGCGAGGTGCTGCTGGACGGCAAGCGGGTGAGCGGGGCGGGTGCGGAACGCGGCATGGTGTTCCAGCAGGGCGCGCTGTTCGAGTGGATGAACGTGCGCAAGAACGTTGCCTTTGGCCCTACCATGAAGGGCCGCCCTAAGGCCGAGATCGACGAGACGGTGGACCACCTGCTCGACGTGGTGGGCCTGCGCGACTTCAAGGACAAGGCGATCTACGAGCTGTCGGGGGGCATGCAGCAGCGGGTGGCGCTGGCGCGCTGTCTGGCCAACGACCCTGATGTGATCCTGATGGACGAGCCCCTCGGCGCGCTGGACGCGCTGACGCGCGAGAAGATGCAGGGCCTGGTGCTGAAGCTCTGGAAGGAGACCGGCAAGACCATCATCCTGATCACCCACTCGGTCGACGAGGCGCTGCTTCTCGGCGAGCGGCTGCTGGTGATGGCGC
>RFKS01000277.1 GCA_003694205.1 Alphaproteobacteria bacterium
CCCCGGCCCGGCGCAGGCGCGTGAATCCGTCGCCGAGATTGCGGAAACGCTCGTTGGTGATGCCCTCGAGACGACGCCAGTCGGCCCCGATCTCGAGCATATCGGCGCGAAAGAGCGGCCAGCGCAGGCTGACGCTCGCTCCGGCGGCGCGGGAGGGCACCGCAAACTGGTCGAGCACCGGCCGCTCGCTCCGGCGATCATCGTCGACGGCCGTGAAGAGATTGGAGAACTCGCGGTCGGTGCCATAGAGAGCGAGCGTCAGGCCCGGACCGGCACGGCCATGATCGACCACCAGCCGCAGCGAGGCATCGAGCCCGTCCGTCGCATTGCGGGCGAGCGGCGTGCCGTTGCGGCGATGCTCGCCGAACCAGGCAAGCCGCGACACGAGAGTGGTGTGCGTTCCGAGCGCGGTTTCGCCAAGGAGTGCCGCATGCGATGCGCGGCTCACCGCGGGCACATCGACCGCTCCGCGCTGGTCTGCCGGCGGGAGGATGAAGCCGTCGCTGTCGAAATGGCTGCCGGTGAAGAGAAGCACGGTGCGGCCGAGCCGCCCGCCGAGTGCTGCCGAGACATCCGCCGTGTCGTCGCTGTCGACGCGACCGGAGAGGCGGAATTCCCGATCGGCCGGCCGCCGCGTCTCAAGGGACAGGGTGCCGGTGAGTGCCTGACTGCCGAAGGCGCCGCTGCCGCTGCCGCGGCGGATTTCGACCGCGGCGAGGCTCGCCATGTCGATTGCCGACCAGACGACCCAGCCGCCGAAGGGGTCGTTGAGCGGTACGCCGTCCAGCAGCACGAGGGCGCGGCCGGCGCCATTCGGTCCGATGCCGCGCAGGGTGAGCCCTTGCGTCGTCGGATGGGCGATGAGGGAGGAGGCACGGCGGAAGAGGGAGACACCGGGAACGACTGTCAGCGCCGCGTCGAGCCGCGCATGGGGGCCGGCCGCAAGGGCGCTGGCATCGAGCCGGGTGACATAACGGCCGTCGTCGGCGATCGGCGGCAGGCGGGCGGTGCTGACGACGATGTCTTCGATCGGAGCAGCGGTCACAGAGAGGCCGGGGCCGAGCAGCAGCGATGCCAGCACAATGGGCGGCCAAAACCGCTCAGGTGACCCTATGCCGGGCGCGAAGGCCAGCGTCATGGATCAGGCGACGCCTTCACCGGGCGCTCCGGCGTGCAGCGGTCGTCTAGGATCCGGCATGGCGGACCTTCCAGATCCACCCGGCCTTGTCGTCGCCGATGAAGAGCGCGCCTCCGGGGCCGACCGCGAGACCGCTCGGCCGGTGTGCCGCGTCGCCCGGGCTTGCCAGTACGGCCTTGCCCTTGAAGCCGTCAGCGAAGATGCGCCAGGGGCCGGCAACCTCACCCGCTGCGGTCATCGGCACGAAGCTCACATTATAGCCTTCCTGCGGCCGCGGCGCCCGGTTCCAGGAGCCGTGGAAGGCGATGAAGGCCCCATGGCGGTATTCTTCGGGGAAGTCCTCGCCCTCATAGAAGACGAGATCATTGGGCGCCCAGTGGGCGGGAAAGCCGACCAGCGGCTCCTGGTACTTGCCCGCCTCAGCCACCGTCTTGCCGTCGCCGCCATATTCCGGTGCCTTCATGCGGGCGCCGCGTTGCGGGTCCCAGTAGGTATAGGGCCAGCCATAATCGCCGCCGGGCACGACGCGGTGAAACTCCTCGGCCGGCAGCTCGGCGCTCTCGGCGGCCGTGTAGTATTCCGGGAAAAGTTGGCCCAGCTGATCGCGGCCGTGGGTCGCGAAGTAGAGTGCACCGGCCGACGCATTCCAGTCGATCGCCAGCCCGTTGCGGATGCCGGTGGCGATGCGCGCGCCGTCCTTGCCGTGGACCTGCCCGGGGCGATTCGCGTCGAAGCGCCAGATGCCGGCCTGCAGCTCACGCTGCGGGCAGGGATCGAGCCCCGGGCTGCCGGGTGTCCGCATGCGCTCCTGGCAGGCGTTCGAGGGCGCGCCGACGGTGACATACATGTTGCCGGCGTCATCGAAGGTCATCGGCTTCGTCGCATGCTGGCGCTGGGAGGGAAAGCCGGAGACGATCGTCTCCGGCGCGCCCGCAGGCACGAGATCCGGTCCGAGCCGGTAGCGCAGGATCTCGGTGTCGCTGCTGAAATAGAGATAGCCATCATGGATGGCGAGGCCGGTGCCGGCACGATCACCGAAATAGGCGCTGCGGTCGGCGACGCCGTCACCGTCGTCGTCGGCGAGTGCGACGATGCCCCCGCCGTCCTGCATCCGCCGCAGGGCGCCATAGACGACCCCGTCGGCGCGCACCGCGAGATGTCGCACGAAGCCGACGTCACGGGCAAAGACGGTGGCGACGAATCCCTCCGGCAGCGCGATCCCGGTCACGGGGTCGACGGCCCCCGGTGTTGGGGCCGGCACCTCGGCCGTGTTCTTGGCCATCGTCGCGTCCGCCTTGTGCTCCTGAGCGTCCCCGGCCGCGGGTTCCGAGCAGGCCGCAAGAAGACAGGCCGCGGCCAGCCCCGTCAGCAATCGGATCATCGGGTCCTCCCTTTCCCATATCGCAATGCGACTATTGCATTGTCCCGGCAAACAACCAAGTCTTGCGCCTGATACGACGGTGCCATGAGGGAGCCTTTCCATGCCGCTCAACCAGCCCTGCCCGGAAGCGATCGGGGCGATGCTCAGCCGGCGCTCGGTGAAGACGCGCGACATGGTCGCGCCGGGCCCCGACGAGGCGGCGCTGGAGCGGATCCTCGCCGCCGGCCGTCGCGTACCCGACCATGGCAAGCTTGCACCCTGGCGGTTCTTCGTC
>RFKS01000278.1 GCA_003694205.1 Alphaproteobacteria bacterium
ATTGTAGCTCACCCCGTTGGGCAGGGTCTCACGATATTGCGGATAGTGACAATAGGCCTCGCCGTCGTCGTGAATGACGCGGAACGGGGCCCGGCAGTGGGTGTTCGGCGACTCGTGGGCGACGAAATCCTCGATGCGCTCTCGCGGCACCGCCTTGCCGTTGATGAAGAGCTGCCCATTGCGCATCTGGATACGGTCCCCGGGCAGGCCGATCAGACGCTTGATATAGTCGGTGCGCTTGTCGGCGGGCAGCTTGAAGACGACGACGTCGCCACGCTCGGGCTCGGAGCCGAAGATGCGGCCGCGGAAAAGCGGTGGACTGAGGATGATCGAGTGCCGCGAATAGCCATAGGGATATTTCGAGACGAAGAGATAGTCGCCGACCATGAGCGTCGGCAGCATCGATTCGGACGGAATGTTGAACGGCTCGAAGAAAAAGGTGCGAATGCCGAGCGCGATCAGCAGTGCCGAGACGATGATCTTGATCGCCTCGACGAGTCGATCCCGTCCCGCCGGCGCCGCCTGCGCCGTCATCGTCTGCGAGCCCTTGTCCGTTTCACTCATCTTGCTGTCCTGAATTCATCTTGTGTCCTTTGCGCGCGGCGCATCAAGCCGCGCGTGTCCGTGCCTGTCAACCATTGTCCGCGACGAGTGCCGCCACCTCCGGCGAGATGGCGGTGATGACGACGATGGCCTGTGCCCAGGGATCGTCATCGGTGATGGTAAGATCGATGCGCGCCGTCATGCCCGGCGGCGTCAGAGCACGCAGGCGGGCCGCGGCACCACCGTCGAGCACCATGGTCGGCTTGCCCGACGGCAGGTTGACGACACCCATGTCGCGCATGAACACACCCTTCCGGAAACCGGTTCCGAGCGCCTTGGCGCAGGCCTCCTTGGCGGCGAAGCGCTTGGCATAGCTCGCGGCGCGGTTGGCGCGGCCTTCGGATTTCGCGATCTCGGTCTCGGTGAAGACGCGAGCGATGAACCGCTCGCCCCAGCGCTCGAGCGAGCGCTCGATGCGGCGGATGTCGATCATGTCGTTGCCGAGGCCGATGATCACCATCGCGCTCACCGCTGCGGCTGGCGGGCGGTGTCGATCACCATGCGCATGCGCTCGATGGCCGCGACAAAGCCGACGAAAATGGCCTCGCCAACAAGGAAATGACCGATATTGAGTTCCACGATTTCGGGAATCGCGGCGACAGCGGCCACGGTCTCGTAACTCAGTCCATGGCCCGCATGGATCTCGAGCCCCAATTCCGCCCCGCACCTCGCCGCAGCGCGCAATGCCTCCAGATGACACTCACGATCATCGGGCGGGGCGTCGCAATAGGCGCCGGTATGCAATTCGACGGCATCGGCACCGATCTCGCGCGCCGCCTCGATCTGCGCGATCTCGGGGTCGACGAACAGACTGACCCGGCTTCCGGCCTCGCGCAGACGCGCGACCACCGGTGCGAGATGCGCCTTCTGTCCGGCTGCGTCGAGACCGCCCTCGGTCGTCAGCTCCTGCCGCCGCTCGGGGACGATGCAACAGGCGAAGGGGCGGTGGCGGCAGGCGATGGCCACCATCTCGTCGGTCGCCGCCATCTCCATATTGAGCGGCAGCACCGCCTCGCGGGCAAGTGCGGCGATATCGTCGTCGGAGATATGGCGGCGATCCTCACGCAGATGCGCGGTCACCTGGTCGCCGCCGGCGACGGCGACGAGACGGGCCGCACGAAGGGGGTCGGGGTGCACGCCGCCGCGGGCGTTCCGAAGCGTCGCCACATGATCGATGTTGATGCCAAGGCGGATCCGCTCCATCGTCACCTCAGACGCGATGCGCCATGTCGCCGGGCCCGACCCGGTCGTCTCTCGCCTTGCGCTCGCTGACGGCAATGATCCGGAGGCGCCGTGATTCCTGGAACCGTTCGAGCGCGCGGCGCAACGGCCAGTAGCTCGCGAACCAAGTGAGCACCGCGAGCGTGACCCCGCCGACAGACATCGGCCACAGCAGTGATTCAATCATGACCGCCGGGTGCGCGACCAGGAGGTCGATGCTCAGGCGCTCGGCCTCGGCGGTCGGCGGCAGTCCGAGAATCCAGGTGCCGACGCGGTGGATGAGCAGCCAGATAAAGGGAAAGGTCCAGGGATTGCCGACGAGCGTCCCGATCCAGGCGGCAATCACATTGCCGCGCGTGACGAGGGCGAGCCCCATGGCGCCGATGAGATGGAATCCCATGAAGGGCGTGAACGAGATGGCGATGCCCGAAGCGACGCCGGCGGCGATGCCGTGTGGGCTGTCCCGAAGCCGGGCAAGCCGGCGCCAGAGATACTTCCCCGAACGCCTCCAGCCGCTCGTCGGCCACAGGGCGTTACGCACGCGCTGCCACCAGCGAAGCGGTATCCTGCGACGGAAGAGCATCTTCGGCGATAATCCTTTCCAGCTCTCAGTTCAGACCCCGGCTCCCCGGCTTCTGCGCCGGGATCGCCGCCAGTTCGGGCGGCAGCGCCTCGGGCGGATAGGCGGGAATATCCAGCCGCGCGAGCGAGACAAGCGGCACACCGACATCGGCCCGTCCTCCCGACCGGTCGACCAGGCAACCGGCGCCCGCAACCTCGCCGCCGGCCTCCCTGATCGCGGCGATGCATTCGCGCGAGGAAAGCCCTGTGGTGACAATATCCTCGATCATGACCACCTTTTCTCCCGGTTTCATGGCGAAACCGCGGCGAAACTGCATGTGATCCCGATCACGCTCGGCGAAGATGAAGCGGGCGCCAAGATGACGCGCCGTCTCGTAGCCGACGATGATGCCCCCCACCGCCGGCGAGGCAACGGTCGGAATCTCCCCGAACGCGGCGCGCACCTTCTCCGCCAGAGCGCGGCACAGGCGCTCAGCGCGGGACGGCTCCATCAGCACCAGCGACTTCTGCAGATAGAGGGCGCTGTGCAGGCCCGAACTGAGGACGAAATGTCCCTCGAGAAGCGCTCCCGCAGCGCGGAATTCCTCGAGCACGGCCTCGCTGTCCATGGCGTCGGTCTCCCAGGGCGGGCAGGTTCAGGGGCGCAGCTAGCACGCCGCTCCCGCCGCCGCAACATTCCCCGGCGTACAAGGGCTTCAGCCGCGCAGCCGTTCCGCCGAGCTGACGACTCGGGTCGCCCTCAAGGCCGTCACGATGTCGGTCAGGTGCTTGACCCCGCGCACCTCGACATCGACCAGCATGGTGTAGAATTCGCGATCGCGTTCGGTGATCTTGAGATTCGAGATATTGCCACCGTGCTTGGCCACGGTCGAGGCGATGGAGGCCAGTGCGCCCATTTCGTTGGCGACCACGAGCTGCAGTCGGCCGGCGAAGAATTCGTCGTCGCCCTCGCCGAGCTGCCAGGCGACATCGAGCCAGATCTCCGGTGTCTCCGAATAGGCGGCCAGCGCCTCGCAGTCGATGGTGTGGATCATCACCCCGGCGCCGCGGCTGATGATACCGACGATACGATCGCCCGGCAGCGGATGGCAGCAGTCCGCAAGATGCACGGCCATGCCCGGCGTCAGGCCGGAGATCGGGATCGCTTCGCCCCTGAGCTGCGCCTTGTCCCAGTCGCCGCTCCAGTCGCGTTTGACCGGCGGCAGTCCCTTTGCGTCGGCCTTGAGCGTGATGCCGGGAAAGCAGGCGCGCAGCACGTCGCCGCTGTCGAGCTCGCCGCGGCCGACATCGACCAGCACATCCTCGACATGCGCCCGCTTCAGCTTGCCGAGCGCCGCCTCGATGGCGCGATCGGAAAAATCGACATCCTCGGCCGCAAAGGCGCGCTCGAGAATGCTGCGCCCGAGGCTCAGATATTCCTCGCGCTGCCTTTGCCGGACGTGGCGCCGGATCGCCGAACGCGCCTTGCCGGTGACCACAAAGCTCTCCCAGCGCGGGCTCGGCGTCTGTCCTCGCGAGATCAGGATCTCGACCTGGTCGCCGTTGTGCAGCTGGTGACGCAGGGGCACCAGCCGGCCGTTCACCTTGGCACCCACGCACTGGTTGCCGATTTCCGTGTGCACCGCGTAGGCGAAGTCAACCGGCGTCGAGCCGCGCGGCAGGGAGATGAGCTCGCCCTTGGGACTGAAGCAGAAAACCTGGTCGTTGAACATCTCGAGCTTGGTATGCTCGAGGAATTCCTCCGGATTGTCGGCGTTCTCCAGGATCTCGAGAAGGCCCCTGAGCCAACGATAGCGCGACCCTTCGACGGCGTCGGCCTGCTGCTTGTATTGCCAGTGTGCGGCGACCCCGAGCTCGGCCACCTCGTGCATCTCGCGGGTCCGGATCTGGACCTCGATGCGGGTCTTGCGCGGGCCGATGACGGTGGTGTGGATGGACTGGTAGCCGTTGCGCTTGGGCGTCGAGATATAGTCCTTGAAGCGGCCCGGCACCATCGGCCACTTGCCATGCACGATGCCGAGGGCGCGATAACAGGTCGGGATGTCGTCGACGATAATGCGAAAGGCAACGACATCGGAAATCTGCTCGAACGGAATATGGGCGGCCTCCATCTTCTTCCAGATGGAATAGGGATGCTTCTCACGACCCTGGACCTCCGCCTCGATGCCTTCTGCGGCCAGCGTTTCGCGAATTTCGGCCGACACATCCTCGACCAGCGTCCCGGCTTCCTTCCTCAGGAAAGCGAGACGCGCCGAGACCGTCTCATAGGCCTCGGGCTCGATCTCGCGGAAGGCCAGCTCCTCGAGCTCATCCTTCATGCCGCGGATGCCGATCCGCTCGGCGAGCGGCGCATAGATCTCGAGCGTCTCAAGCGCGATGCGGCGGCGCTTCTTCGGGTCGCGGATGAAATGCAGCGTCCGCATATTGTGCAGCCGATCGGCGAGCTTGACGAGAAGGACCCGAATATCGTGCGACATGGCGAGCACGAACTTGCGGAAATTCTCCGCTTGCCGGCTGTCGTCGGCCTGCATCTCGATCCGCGACAGCTTGGTCACGCCGTCCACGAGTTCGGCAACCTTTTTGCCGAAGAGGGCTTCGATCTCCGAAATCTCGGCCCGGGTGTCCTCGACCACGTCATGCAGGAGCGCGGTGGCGATGGTCGCGCTGTCGAGCTTCATGCCGGTAAGGATTCCGGCAACCTCGAGCGGGTGCGAGAAATAGGGGTCGCCGGACGCCCGGGTTTGCGAGCCATGCGCCTTCATTGAATAGACATAGGCACGGTTGAGCAGCGCCTCGTCCGCATCGGGATCGTAGGCCTTCACCCGCTCAACAAGCTCGTATTGCCGAATCACCTGACCTTACGCCCCTGCGACACAACGAACGCCTCCGTTCCATAGCAGATAAGGCGTCGGGACGCGTGGTTGAAGGGCTATAGGAATGCGCGCGCACCGCGCCGCGGTCGGCGGTAAACCGCGTAGCCGGGCGGCGGACGGTTTCAGGCCGCGTCGCCGTTCTCGCCGCTCTCGGCCTGCTGTGACCGCAGCATCACCGCCAGATCGTCCTCTTCCGGCTCGTCGATCTCGACATGCTTCTGCATGCCACGGATCATCGCCTCGCGCAGATTCTCCGGCTTGATCTTCTCCTCCGCGATCTCACGCAGGGCGACCACCGGATTCTTGTCGTCATCCCGCTCGACGAGCAGCGGTGCACCGGCAGCGATTTGCCGCGCACGCTGGGCCGCAAACAGGACGAGCTCGAAACGGTTGGGAACCTTGTCGACGCAATCTTCGACGGTGACGCGAGCCATGCCGGTATCCTTGACATATCCGGATTTGGGAAAGAGCGCGGCTGTATAACGCCTCAGCCGCGCGCTGTCAAAGCCTTGCGTCACCGGACCGCGACGCCCACGCACCCGTCTCGCCGCCGGCCGGCGTTCATGCTAGAGCATGCTCCAGGTAGGAGGGAATAGACCTCGGGGTTGTCCCGTTGCCCAGCGGGCGGGCGGGGGGATCGTGTACGGTGTGCGCATCCGGCACGGAAGAACGGGGAAAGGGAGGAGGCTGATGCGGGTGCTTGGGAAGGCGGCGATTGTGCTCCTGCTGCTCGGCCTTTCGGCCTGCGGTGGCAAGGGCAAGAAGGAGTTGCACGAACAGGGCATGGCGGGAACCGTGGTTGACGGAGAGACCACGGAGGCCGTTGATCTCGCCGCTCTGCTCGACCCCGATGGCCTCGTCCGCAACCGCATCGGGGCAAGGCGCTGGGAGCGACTCGATCCCGGGCGGCGCATCGACCTCGCCTTCGAGTCCTTCTATCGCGACTATCCGCCGGCGACGCGCACCCTGCACCGGAATCGCGTGCAGGAACGCCTCATCGGCGCTTCGAACCGGGCCTGTGCGGAACTCAAGGCACAACTCCTGTCGCAGGAAGGAAGCGGCATCCTCAAGTCGATCGCGGGCGTGACCAAGGCGACGACGCGTATCGTCACCGGCATCGATGCCTCGCGCGTGCTGACCGGCGTCTACGGTATCTTCTCTGGTGGCGGTGCGTTCAACGACGAGCTGTTCGCGAGCCTCACGACCCAGGTCATCGTCGCCGGTATCGATGCCCGCCGGCATGAGGTTCACGAGCGCATCATCGCCGTGCGCAAGGATGCGGACATCGCGAGCTACACCGTCGAGGCGGCGGTCAAGGACGCGCTCTATTACCACGACCAGTGCAATATCTTCGCCGGCATGATGGCGGCGCGCGACCGGCTTCTCGGATCCCCGCCCCAAGGCTGAGAAGGGCTGAGGACTCAGGTCGCGCCCGCCTCCGCGCGCCAGGGATCGGCCGCAAGATGGGCGATACGCCGGGCCATGCCGCCAAGCTGGTACTGCCCTCCCGAGCGCACGCGCGAAAGCTCGTCCCAGCGGATCGGGCAGGCGACCGGGGCGCCGGGGCGTGCCCGAGGCGAATAGGGTGCCACCGCGCTCGCACCGCGCACATTGCGCAGCCAGTCGACGAAGACGCGGCCCTCGCGGAGCGTCTTGCGCGATTGCGCCACATAGTGTCCGGGCATGTCCGCCGCCATGGCGCGCGCGAGCGCGCGACTGAAATCCCTGGCCTCGTCCCATCCCATCGGTGTCGCGAGCGGCAGGACGACG
>RFKS01000279.1 GCA_003694205.1 Alphaproteobacteria bacterium
CGTGCGCGGGTGCCCGGCACGCGGCGTCGCGGATCGAAAATCCAAAGCGGCAGCCAGCCGTCGCCGGGACGCAGCTCCCATCGCTCGCCGGTCCCGAGATCGATAAAGGGAAAGACCGCGCGATCGGGCCCGGCCACGCGATCCCGAGCACCGATCCGGCGCAGATAGGCGCGCGCGGCGCGGTTGCCCGAGAGCAGGAGGTGATTGCCGTTGTCGATGACGGCATCGATCTTCTCGTCATAGAAGGACCGGCAGCGGCCACCGGCGTGGCCTGCGGCCTCGTAAAGCGTCACCGCCCTGCCTGCGACGGCACATTCGACCGCTGCGGCGAGCCCGGCGAGGCCGCCCCCGATTACATGGATGCGCGCCATCGCGGACCCTTGAGGGCGAGCCGGAGCGCAATAGCGAGCTTCTCGGCCTTGCGCAGGAGATCATGCAGCCGCGAACGGGGTTCGGGGGCGAAGTCGCGCGCGCACATGCGCGCAAAGCGGCGCTCATAGACGGCCATCATGATCGCCGCCGGCCTCAGATCACCGCTGTCGCAGGCGGCAAGCGCGCGCCGCGCGGCCGCAAATTCGGCGGCAACGGTTGTTGCGAGATCGCGTTTGGCGGCAGCAAGCCGGGGATCATGCGCGATCTCCTGTGGCGGCAATCCCGCAAGGCCGCGCGCGGCGAGAAGGTCCGCCGGCAGATAGAGCCGGCCGCGGGCCGCGTCCTCCTCGACGTCGCGCAGGATGTTGGTGAGCTGCAGAGCACGCCCGAGATGCCGCGAGAGTGCCTCACCGGCGGCGCGCGGTGCGCCGAAAACACGCACGCACAGCCGTCCCACGGCCGAGGCGACGCGATCGCAATAGCGGTCGAGAAGGTCCATATCCGGCGCGACGATGGGATCGCCGGCATCCATCTCCATGCCCTCGATCACCGCCTCGAAATCGCGCCGGTCGAGATCGAAGCGCGCAACCGCTCGTGCCAGCGCTCGTTCCAGGGTCGACTCGGCTCGCCCGTCATAGATCGCCGACAGCCGCTCCCGCCAGCGGGCCAAGGCCTCGCGCTTGTCGTCTGCTGGTGCCTCGCCATCGGCGATGTCGTCCACCTCGCGGCAAAAGGCATAGACCGCAAAGAGGGCATCGCGACGCGCAGGCTCCATGAGCCGCATCGCCCAATAGAAGGACGAACCGGCGGCGCGGACCTTCGCCGCGACAGCCCGTGCATCCGCGCAGTCATTTCTGTCCGACATCATCGGACCAACCATTGTCCTCGTCGCGCTCCCAAAGCCGCCTTTGCGCGCCCCGGCTTAGCCGTCCTCCGGAGCGTGATCAAGTCTCGCACCGGTGGGGCCGTAGGAACGACCCTTCCAGCGGCTGCCGCGCCGGCGCCAGTGATCGATGGCCGAGACGAGAGTCGCATAGGCATAGAGGATGGCAATAAGCGGCAACAGGATCGCTTCGCCCGCGGGGCGCAGATAATAAACGAGCGTCGGTCGGTAGGCCGCGGCCATGGCGATCCAGCCAAGACCTCCGAGCGTCGCGGCCGCACCATCACCGAGGGCAAGCCCGACGAATGTCGCGACCGGCGGCGCGAGAAAGACGACGCCCATGGCGAGAAGCGTGACGACGAGCAGGGCGGCGGAATAGCGAAGCTGCGCAAAGGCGGAGCGGCGGACCATGGCAATCAGCGGTGCGAGCGCCGTATGGCCTCGCAAACACCGGCTTTCTTCGGCAAGACCGAGCCACAGACGACCGCCCGTTCCCTTGATCCGCGCCGCCAGCGTGCAGTCATCGATCACCGCGCCGCGGATCGCCCTCAGCCCGCCGGCCCGTTCGAGCGCTCTGCGCCGCAAGAGCACGCAGCCGCCCGCGGCACCGGCGACCGCGCTTTTCGGGTCATTCACCGCGGCGAAGGGGTAAAGCATCTGGAAGAAGAAGACGAATGCCGGCACCAGACGCTTCTCCCAGAAGCTCTCGCAGCGCAGCCGCACCATGAGCGAGACGAGATCGCAATTCCCCTTTTCCGCTTTCGCGACGAGCCGGGCGAGCAGATGCGGCGGGTGCACGATATCGGCATCGCTCAGCCAGTAGAAGTCGGGTCTTTCCCCGGCGGTCCGCTCGACACCATGGGCGAGCGCCCAGAGCTTTCCCGTCCAGCCCGGGGCGAGCGGCGGGGCGGCGAGCACCTCGGCGCCGGCCTGCCGCGCCCGCTCTGCCGTCTCGTCCTCGCTCGCATCGTCGATGACGACGACGCGCAGGCGCCCCGGATAGTCCTGCGCCCGGATCGAGGCCACGGCCTCGGCGATGCTCGCGGCCTCGTTGCGCGCCGGAACGAGAGCGACGACATCGGGCCAGCGCGCGGGCAGCGTGGTGCCGCGAAGCCGCTCCCGCGCACGCCAGAAGCCGCGGCGAAAGAAGAGCAAATAGGCCCAGGCGAGGAGCCCCGCGGCGGCAAGCCAGGCGAGCCCGCTCACCGGTAGCGCCCCAGAAACAGATTGAGGAGGCCCCTCACCCCCGCACCGATAAAGGCAACGCGTCCCGGAACGACCCGCCCGGCGAGCGGGTCCTCGCGTGCCAGGCGGTCGGTAAGCCGGGACGCGATCTCGAGGATCACCGCCGATTCGGCGGCGAGACGGCGGCTTCCGAGCCCCGCCGGCAGGGCCCGTGCCCGCCGGTTGAGGACCCGACAGCCCTCGATGCAGCGGTCGAGCACACGGCGCAGGCCTGGCGAGAGACGCGCCTGAGCAAGATCGGACACATCGGCGCCCGCCTCGGCCATCCAGTCCTGCGGTAGGTAGACACGATCCATGTCACGATAATCGTCGCCGCAATCCTGCAAGTGATTGATCACCTGCAAGGCATTGCACAATGCGTCGTTTGCTGGCCAGAGATCACGCGATTCGCCGTGCAGGTCGAGGAGATACCGCCCCACCGGGGCGGCCGATCGGTCGCAATAGTCCATGAGCTCGTCCCAGTTCGCATAGCGAGACTTGACGGCATCCTGCTTGAAGGCGGAGACGAGATCGAGGCAGTGCCGGACAGGAACACCGGTCGCGCTCAGACTCTCGCGCATGCGCACCGCCTTCTCGAGTCCGGGCGCCGCGTCCCCGCCCGCGACCGCGGCGGCGAAGGCGTCGAGCCGCGCGATCTTGTCCTCGGGCGCGAGCGCGGGATTGTCGGCGATATCGTCGATGGCGCGGGCAAAGGCATAGAAGATCGCAACATGCGGTCGCAGATGTGGCGCAATCAGACGCGAGCCGACGGGAAAATTCTCATCCGTCGCGCCCTTGCCGGAGGGTGTCTCGATCGAAGCCGATGCCGCCACGCGCTCGTCCATCGCGCCTGCTTCTCCCTATCCTGCGGCCCTGTCGCATGGCATGTTTTCATCGCCGGAGCAACGGCTCAAAGGAGAAAGCCCGATGACCCCGCCGCGCCGCCCCTTCGCCTTTCCGTCCGCCCACGAGGACGATCTGCGCGCGCGCAAGGCCCCCGAAACGCCGCAGACGCGCTCGCCGAGTTACCGGCTCGCCTATACCGACATGGACTTCATGAAACGGGACGAGTTGCGTCCGGTGCGCCTGCAGCTCGAGCTGATGAAGCCTGAACTCCTGCTCCAGGAACACGGCATCGACGCGACGGTGGTCATTTTCGGCAGTGCCCGTTCCCCCGATCCCGAAAGGGAGCCGGCAAACGACGATCCGCGGACAGCCGACTATGCCGCGGCGCGGACCCTAGCACGCCTCATCGCCACCGCGCCGGGTGGCTGTCCCGAGCGCCTTGTGGTGGTGACCGGCGGCGGTCCCGGCGTCATGGAAGCGGGCAATCGCGGCGCCGCGGACGCCGGCGCGGAAAGCATCGGGCTCAATATCGTGCTCCCGCACGAGCAGGCGCCCAATCCTTATGTCACGCCCGAGCTCTGTTTCCAGTTCCACTATTTCGCGCTGAGGAAGATGCATTTTCTCATGCGCGCACGGGCGCTCGTCTGCTTTCCCGGTGGCTATGGCACCATGGACGAACTGTTCGAGACCCTGACGCTCATCCAGACGAAGAAAATCGAGCCGATCCCGGTGCTGCTCTATCGCCGTTCCTGGTGGGAGCGCGTGGTCGATTTCGAGGCCCTGGCCGACGCTGGCATGATCGCCCGCGCCGATCTCGACCTCTTCCGCTATGTCGACACGCCCGAGGAGGCGTGGGAGATCATTCGTGACTACTGCCATTGCCGGCACGCGCGCAGCGATTGACGCGATGACCGTTCAGACGGCGCGGCTGTGACGGCCGGGGGCGGCTTTCGAGGCGGCGTCGAAGCAGAAGGCGACATGGCGTACGAATGGCCGCCCGCGCGTTGTCACGCGGATCTTCCGGCCCTCGATGCGGACGAGCCCGTCGGCCTCGAGCGGCGCGAGACCCGCGAAGGCGTCGTCGAGCGCGGCGGCCTCGAAGCCGTGGCGCCGGCACATGGCCTCCACGTCGAGGGCAAAGTCGCACAGGAGCCGCTCGATGGCAGCGCGGCGCAGGTGGTCCTCGGCATCGAGCGCGACACCGCGGGTGCCCGCGAGCCCGCCCTCCCCGATCGCCTGCGCATAGGCCGCAAGATGCGGTGCGTTCTGTACATAGCCTTGGGGCAGGGAGCTGATCGCCGAGGCGCCAAAGCCGATGAGGATGTCGGCAGAATCGTCGGTATAGCCCTGGAAATTGCGATGCAGCCGGCCGTTCCTTGCCGCGATCGCGAGTGCATCGGTGGGCAGAGCGAAATGATCGAAGCCGATCGCCTCATAGCCGCTGTCAAGGAGGGTCGTGGCGATCACTTGCGCTGCTTCAAGCCTGGCGGCGGTATCGGGCAACAGCGATTCATCGATGGCGCGCTGGTGTTTCTTGAACCAGGGCACATGTGCGTAACCGAAGACCGCGAGGCGCTGCGGACGAAGCCCCGCCGCCAGCCGTGCGCTCCGGGTCACCGAGTCGGGCGTCTGGCCTGGGAGGCCATAGAGCAGATCGAAGGAGAGATGCGCGATCCCCACCCCCCGCAGCAAATCGACGCTTGTGGCCACCTGTTGATGGGGCTGGATGCGGTTGATCAGGCGCTGCACTGCGGGATCGAAATCCTGCACGCCGAGGCTCGCACGCGTCACTCCGGCGGTCGCAAGTGCCTCCGCCATTTCCCGATCGAGCGTCCGGGGATCGATCTCGATCGCGATTTCGGCGTCCTTGACGAATCGGAAATGGGCCTTGAGATGCGCGATCAGTGCGACAAGATCGTCCGCATTCAGATAGGTCGGCGTACCACCACCGAAATGGCAGTGAACGACAGGCCGGTCGGCGGACAGAAGCGCCGCAACTGTCTCGATCTCGTGGTGCAGATGTGCGAGATAGCGCCGCGCCCGCTCATAGAGATGGGGCACCGTGGTGTGACAGCCGCAATACCAGCACAGGCTGCGGCAGAACGGAATATGGACATAAAGCGACAGCGGGGCGCCGGGCGCGATCCCGGCAAGCCAGGCCCGCTGCTCGGCGGCACCCACCGCGGGGCTGAATTGCGCCGCGGTCGGGTAGCTCGTATAACGCGGTACGGTCGCTGCCGCATAGCGAAGGAGGATCGAATCGGCCATGCCCGCAGTCTTGCCGATCCGCGGCGACCGACACTGATCTCGATCAAATCGCGAAAAAAGGTTTCAGCTTTTCCTGTTCGCACCGGCACGCTGCGCTCGCCGGGACGGCAACCGCCTTGCCTGGTCCCTGAGACTGCGCCGCACACGCTCCGGATCAAGCCGGTCATAGCGCATGAGTGCAAGACAGATCGGATCGGAAAGGAGGCTGTCGAGCGACGGCTCCCGGTTGTCGACCTCAATCGACCCCATGACGATACTCCTCAACGTTGCCCCAGGCTGCGCGCGAAAGCATGGCACTGTCTCGCCTGTCCTTTGCATCCGGGGGCAAGACCCACGAGTTTCCTGTACGTTCCCACAAAGCCCTGAATAGTTGGTGAAAATATGGGCGAATTCGTACCATCGGGTGACGAGTTGCGGCGATTTCGTGTTCCTTGCCCCCGCCCGGACGAGCCGTTAAGAGGAAGGCAGTTGCCGGGCGGGCGGGATGGGCCTGCCGCGATCGGGATCAGCAGAACGGGGAAGGAGACGGGTTTGGTCGACCGCAGCAGCCGTGGCGGCAATCCCGGAGCGGGCCTGTGGGCGCCGATCCTCCTTGCCCTTGTTCTTGTGCTCACCGCTCGGCCGCTGGCGGCCGAGCCGTGGGTCGAGCCGGGTGACGCCCAGCTCCGGCGCGACATCGAGCTTCTGGCGGCTTTCCGGGTCATCGACGGGCCGGTCATTTCCTGGCCCCTTTCCTGGGCCCAGATCTCGGCTGGCCTCGCGGCCTCCGGCGAGCGCGTCTATCCGCCGCATGTCGAGGCGGCGATCGCGCGCGTCAGGGCACATATGCCGAAAGCCGCCGACTATCGCCGTATCGGCCGCGAAGTACGTGGTGCCGTAACCAGCAACGCGCCGCTGGTGCGCGGCTTTGATGCGGTCGCGCGCGAGGACGGCGAAGCCTCGCTGTCGCTCGACAAGCACTGGTCGTCGACCTATGTGAAGGCGACCATCGGCTGGCGCGACGATCAGGTCGGCAACGACATTCACTACGACAACAGCTATATCGCACAGGCTTGGGGCAACTGGGTCTTTTATGCCGGCACACCCGAACAATGGTGGGGCGGCGGCTATGACGGCGGCTTCCTCATCTCGACCAATGCGCGACCGGTGCCGCGGGTCGGTTTCCAGCGCCTCAACCCGAAGCCGTTCCAGACGAAATGGCTGAGCTGGCTCGGCAACTGGAACATCATCGTCTCGCTCGGACGGCTGGAGAAGATTCGCGGCGATTTCGAGCGACCGCTCCTGTGGGAGACGCGGCTTGAACTGAGCCCCATCGACGGCCTCGACATTGGGCTCAGCCGCACCTTCCTGCTCTGCGGCAAGACGCGGCAGTGCACACCGGGCACCTTCGCCCGCGCCTTCACACCCTTCGGCCGCTTCGACAATACCGGCACCAACAACGAGCCGGGCGACCAGATCGCCAATGTCGACCTGCGCTATGGCGGGCACTGGGGCGGCATCGCCTATGCCTTTTTCGGCACGCTCATCGCGGAGGACAAGAACCCGCCCATCGTCTCGAAATACAGCGGGCAGCTCGGCATGACGCTCAATGGCTATTCCGACGCCTACGCGCTCGACTGGGGCTTGCGCATCGAGGCCAGCGATTCACAGGCCCACTCCTTCTTCGGCCTGACGACGGGGCCCGAAAAGGAGCCGGGTGTGACATTCAATCATTTCCTCTTCACCGACGGCTACACCTTTCGCGACCGCACCATCGGCTTCTCGCTTGATACCGACAGCCGGCTGCTCACCATCGAGGGCACGGCACTCGATGCCGACCAGCGTTCCTACTGGCTGCGCTATCGCCATGCCATCGTCAATGAGACCAACCGCAAGAACGTGATCTCGGCAAACCGGGAAGGCATCAATATCGCCGAGGCCGGGGTCGCGCTGCCGACGCCCTATGGCGATTTGCGCCTCGAGCTCCGTGCCATGGACGACCGGCCCAACACCCCGGGCCGGAGCAAGGGCCGCGTCGAGGCCGAAGCCTCGATCCGCTTTCCCTTCTGATCCCCGCGGGATCAGGGTGCATCCAGCGCCCGGATCGCGACCGCGACATCCCGCTCCCCAGCCTTCAGGAAACGCAGGTGAAGCGGCAGCGTCTCGCCGGCCTTGAGCGGCTGTGTGAGCCCCATCAGCATGATGTGCAGGCCGCCCGGGGCCAACTCGATGCGCCCGTGTGGCGGAATCTCGAGCGTCCCGAGGCCACGCATGCGTGCCATGCCGCCCTCGCTGCGCATCTCGTGGAGATGCGCGGTTGCAGCCCCGGGCGTGGCAATCTCGACGAGCCGGTCACCCCCCTCCCC
>RFKS01000280.1 GCA_003694205.1 Alphaproteobacteria bacterium
GTGTCGATGTCGTCCTCGACATGGTCGGCGGCGACTATGTGCCGCGCAATCTTGCTTGTCTCACCGAGGCCGGGCGCCACGTCTCCATCGCCTTTCTCAAAGGTCCGCGCGCCGAGATCGATATCGTCGCGATCATGCGCAGGCGCCTCGTGCTCACAGGATCGACGCTGCGCAACCGCGAGCTTGCCTTCAAGCAGGCGCTGCGGGACGCGATTCGCGAGCTCGTCTGGCCGCTCATCGCCGAGGGCCGCATCCGACCGGTCATCGACTCGCGCTTTCCGCTCGCGAAGGCGGCGGAGGCGCATCGCCGGCTCGAAAGCGGCGAGCACATGGGAAAGATCATCATCGTCGCCGATGCCTGATGGCATCGGCTTTGCGCCACGACACGCGGTTTAATCGAGATCAAACCGCGTGCCGCCGATGGACGCTAGAGATGGTCGAGCGGGTCGAGACCCCGGGGGACCTCATGCGGAGCGAACGGAATGACCGACAAGATCACGAGCCTGCACGGAACGACACCGGCGGAGATTTTCGCCAGCGGTCTCGAGAATGTGGATGACATCGCGGCGGTGGCGCTGGCCGTACACTGGCGCGACGGAACGGTGACCTCTGGCTGGTCCAATGCCGAACCCGCCACACTCGCCCTCATGATTCTCGTGCTCGAGGAGCGCCTGCGACGATCGCTGCCCGACGCGTGAACGGACCCGGCGCGCTTAGAAAGGTGGGGATTGCACGCGTCCATCGCAACTGGTCGGCCGTTCACCACGAAATACAACCGGGTTCGAGAAAATCCCGTGGACGTTTCCGGCGCGCGGCGCCTAATCTCGCGTGCCGGCTGCGGCCGGCCTTGTGCCGAACAAAGAGCGGCGCGGCGCATCGCGGGGGTGCGCGCCGGGTCGGGAACAGGACGGGATGACAATCGACATTCGTGAACATGCCCCGGGCTCACCGGGGCTCAGGGCCTTTCTCGACTTTCCGCATCAACTTTACAAAGGCGACCCGGGCTGGGTCCGCCCCTTGCGCATCGAGGCGCGGCGACAGCTCGATCCACGGCGGAACCCCTTCTTCGAGCACGCCGAGGCGCGCTTCTTCACCGCCTGGCGCGACGGCCGGATCGTCGGTCGCTGCTCGGCACAGGTCGATCACGAACATCTCCGCATCCACGACGACGCGACGGGCTTTTTCGGTTTTCTCGACACGATCGACGATGCGGCGGTGTGCCGCCGCCTGATCGACGCCGCGGGAAGCTGGTGCGCGCTCAAGGGCATGAAACGGATGCGCGGCCCCTTCTCGCTCTCGATCAATGAGGAGATCGGGGTCATGGTGGAGGGCTTCGAGGCGCCCTCGATGATCCTCACCCCCTATCACCGCCCCTATCAGGCGCACCTTCTCGCCGCCGCGGGCCTGCGTCCGGTCAAGGACATTCTCACCTGGGAACATGACTGCAGTGAACCGCCACCACGAGCGATGCGGGCCTACCGCTCGATCATGGCGCTGCCCGAGGTCACCATCCGGCCGATCGACAAGCGCCATCTTGCCCGCGAGATGGCGATCGTCTGCGACATCTTCAACGAGGCCTGGCAGGACAACTGGGGATTCGTGCCCTGGACCGATGCCGAGCTCAAAAAGGCGGTCAAGGATTTCGAACTCATTCTCATCGAGAATCTGGCGCTTGTCGCGGAAATCAACGGCGAGCCGGTGGCGATCGCCATCTGCATCCCCAATCTCAACGAGGCGATCCGCGACCTCGACGGCCGGCTCGGCCCCTACGGCCTCATCAAGCTTCTGTGGCGCACAAAGATGCGCCCGCCGGCGAGCGCCAAGTTGCCGCTGCTGGGACTGCGCCGCTCGGTAAGGCGGCACCGCCGCTATGCCGGCCTCGCCACGGCGCTCTGCGTCGCCATCTATCACGGTCTCAAGGACATCCGTGTCGGGCGCGCCGAACTCGGCTGGACGCTCGAGGACAATCACCTCGTCAATTCGGTCATCGAACGCATCGGGGCGAAACCGGTCAAGCGACACCGGATTTTCGAGCGGCCGCTGCTTTAGCTTTCGCTTCCGTGGCCGGACCGCGTCGCCTGAGCAGCAACATATTGCCAAGAAGCACGAGCGCCACGCCAAGCACGCCGCTCGCGGTCCAGCGATAACCTTCGAACAGGGTCGAGATTGCGAGCGCGACAAGCGGTATCAGCACCGCGACATAGCCCGAGCGGCCAAGTCCGATGGTCTTGATGAGCGTGAGATAGAGGCTGAAGGCGAGCACCGATCCGGCGAGGGCGAGATAGAGCAGCGACAGGACGAAAGGTGCGCGGAAATCGAAGGCCGGCGCCTTGCCGCCGGCGAGCGCCAGGAGCGCCATCAGCGCCGCACCATAGAGCATCGCATAGCCGTTGAAGGCAAAAAGCGGCAATGCGCGGGCGCGACTGCCCGCCGCCAGCGTATTGCCGAATGAGGCGAACAGGGTCGCAAGAAGGCACAGCCCCACCCCTCGGACGACATCGCCGCTCGGGTCGAACACGGCAAGCTCGGGTCGGAAGATGAGCCCCAGACCGGCAAGACCGGCCACGGCCGCAAGGAGAACGCGGCCCTCGAGCGGTTGCCGGAGGAAGATGGCGCCGTTCACCTGGTTGATCAGCGACATCATGGAGAAGACGACGGCAACAAGGCCGGAGGTAAGATAGGCGGTGCTCCAGTAGGTAAAGGCGTAGTTGATCGAGAACAAGAGTGCCCCGAGCCCGGCGAACAGGGCGTGATCGCGGAGCGGAAACCGCAACCGGCGCCCACTCGCGGCGCAAAAGGCAAGGAGAACCGCGGCCGCAATGGCGAAACGATAGGCCACCGCCCATTCCGTCGGCACGCTGCCGAGCTGGAACTTGATCGCGTACCAGGTGGAGCCCCAGATGGCGACGCAGAGGAGGAAGGAAAAGGCGGTGTTCATATGAGGCTCGTTCCGGCGGGGGCGCGCGGCCAACGCCGCCTTCTAGCAGCGGATGTGGAACGCCGCCAGTGGCGTGCGCGGGGGCAGCCGTCAGCCGCGCGCGAGAATGGCCCGGACGGTTTCGGAAAGCGTGTCCGCAAGGGGTCGCGGCTGCCAGCCGAGCCCCCTTCTTGCGGCCCCGGAGGAGAATGGCCGTGGTGAGCGGGCGACCCGCACCCCCTCGACCGTCGCTGCCGGCGGCCGTCCGCTGATGCGGGCGAGCGCTTCCGCCGCATGCGCCGTGGCGGCGGCCACGCCATAGGGAATTCGCCGCCTCGGCATCGGCCGGCCGGACAGGCGCTCGAGTAGCCGCAGCAGCTCGGAAAAGGCGAGATGCTCGCCGCACAGGATATAGCGCCCGCCGGCCGGCGCTACACGGGCGGCAAGTCGATGCGCGGTCGCAACATCGGCGGCATCGACAAGATCGAGCCGGGTCTCGAGATAGGCGGGCGGTGGCGACAGCAGGAAGCGTTTCAGCATCTCCGTTGGATCGGTCAGAAAGCCCCCGGGAGGGCCGACGGGCACGGTGGGATAAAGAAGAACGGCATCGAGCCCGTCCGCAATTGCCTCGAGCACGGCGGCCTCGGCCCGCCATTTCGAGCGACTGTAGGGCCCGGGCATGGCGGCGAGCGGAGGCCGCGGCTCGGCCTCCGTGACCGCTTCGCTCCCCCCGTCGCGCCAGTCCTTGAGCACGAGCGCGGTCGAGGTCACGACGAGGCGGCGCACGCCGGCGGCCGCCACGGCCTCGAGCACCGCCCGGGTGCCCTGATGGTTGACGCGCTCATAAAGGGCTGGGTCAGGTGACCACAGGCTTGCGCGGGCAGCCAGATGATAGACGACCTCGACCCCCTCCATGGCCCTCGCGAGGGCCTCCCGATCGAGGATCGAGCCGGCATGGACCTCAACACCGCCGGGCAACCGGGTTGCCCGCGCCGCCGGATCGAGCACGCGCACCTGCACCCCCTCATCGGCAAGCTGCCGCACCAGATGGTGACCGAGGAATCCGGCGCCGCCGGTGACGAGAACGGGCGCGCTCATGATCCCGCCGGCGACGGTGGCACTGTGCACACGGCCAGATGGTCGTCATAGGCGGCGCCGAGATACAGGCGGTCGCGATCGAATGCCGCGACGGTCGCTCCCGAGATCACTTCGCCGTCCGGATCGTCGAGAAACGGCTCGGCGACGAGCGTACCATCGCGGTCGTAGCTGAGACGCAGAACCTCGCTCGGGGCCTCATTGACACCGAACCAGTGTCCGCGGAACAGCGCATAGCGGAAAAGCCGCGGATGAACCGCGACATAGAGCGCCCCGTCGGGACCGGTCGTGATATTGTCGGGCGAGGCGTCGATGCGCAGGATCTGCCGTGCCTCGCGACGGGTGCGGTCGCGCACATCGGGCGGAAAGCTGAACAGCGCGTCGGCCCGTGTCGCCGCGATCACCAGTTCCGGTTCGCCATCGGGCCGTCGGGCAAGCGCGATGCCGTTGGCGAAGCGCAGCTTGCGCACCGCCGTTTCCATGCCCGCCGGCGTCAGCCGCGCGACGAAGGCGGCATCAAGTCCGAAGGCGTCCTCGAGCCGCCGCTCGAGACCGCGGCAGGTACCGTGATCATTGGTAACGAGCAGCCCCTCGAGCGTGGGCACGAGATCATTGGGACTGCACAGCTCCGGCGGCAGCCGCAGATTGGCGACACCGGTCACGGTGCCGCCGTCGGCTGCAAGATCGAGAACCGCCAGCGTCGGCCGCCGGTGCCATTCCCCGTCGCTTTCCACATAGCGCCGTTCGATGGCGAACAATTGGCGACGCCCGGTCGTCGTCGAGATATAGAGCGCGATGCCGTGCGGCCGCTGCGGCAGCACCGTGCCATCGGCGGAAACGAGGGGCCGGGCGACCACCTTTGGCCCCAGTGGCTGTCGGATATCGAGCAGATAAAGGCCGCCGGTGGTGCGCGGCCCCTGCCGGCTGTCCCGCTCGCGCGCGACCGCGCGGCGGTCATAGGCCGAGAGATACAGCCGGCCCGCCGCGTGATCGATGGCGATATCCTCGATGCCCACCACGGGCCGCCCCGCGGGATCGGTGATGTCGACCCGCATGCAGGCCGAGAGCGGCACGCGCGGTGGTGCTCCGCCATTGTCGCCGCAGCCGCCAAGCGCCGCGAGAATCATGGCGGGCGCCACCGCGCGCGCCTTACACCGGAAGGTCATAGCCCCACTGCTCGAAATAGGGACGCCAACGCGCAACGAGCTTGTGCGTCGCCTCGTCGGCGCGCGCATATCTGTTCTTGCGATAGTCGCGCACGCTGTCGAGATAGGCGGCGAAGGCCGGGCGCGCGTCCTCGAAGCCGGAAAGATCAAGTTGCCGATAGATCTGCGCGATGACCCCGAGCGGATCGGCTTGCAGATCGTCGAAGCGCAATTCGATGAAGCGCCCGGGCGGCAGGTCGGCGGTCTCCGCGCGTAGCCGCTCCATCATCCGCTCATAGGTCGAGAGAATGACCTCGTCGATATCGACGCCGTCCGCGTCCTGCAGCGCGAAGGCGTCAAACAGAGACCGGTAGAAATTGCGCATCGAGAGAAACACCTTCACCGGGTTGCGGTGAATGTGGATGAATTTCGCATCCGGCCACATGCGGCGCAGCATCGCCGGTCGCGCCGTATAGACCGGATTCTTGATCAGGAGCCGCCGTCCGGGCTGCGCCAGCAACAGCTTGTCGTAAAAATAGCGCAGCTTCTCTTCCCACGCCGCCCGCCCGGCATCATCAACGCCGTCGAAGAAGATCCCGCGCGCGAAATAGTCGTGGAAGCGTTCGGGGAAATAGAGCGCATGATAGAAGGACAGCGGCGTCATGTTGGCGAGCGCGATCTCGTCCTCCTGCGGCGAAGTGGCCTCGACGGCGACACGATCGATATAGCGGTGTGCCGGCAGCTTCCTGCGCAAAAGCGGCTCGAGCGCGCGGCCGAGGAGGAGGAAATCCCAGGGCAGCGCGGTGGCATAGGGCGAGACATAGGCGAAGTGATCGGCGCGGCTGAGGATATTGTAGAGATGTGTCGTGCCGCTGCGCCAGTGCCCGAGGATGAAGACCGGCGCCGGCGCGTTACGCACCGTCTTCCGGCGGGCCGCGACAAAGGCGCGCTCGAGGAGGGAGAAGGGCAAACGCCCGAGCGCGGCTGCAAAGGCGCCGGCGAGCACGTGCCGGCGATCGCGGCGCACGCCGCCGGCGGCGCGCCAGATGCGCCACA
>RFKS01000281.1 GCA_003694205.1 Alphaproteobacteria bacterium
ATCCTGCCCGTCCTCGCGGTGACGGAAGACCTGCTTGCGGCCGCGCCGGATCGGTTTGCCCTCCGCGAGCTTCGTCCGTCCGCGACCGCCATAGGCACAGAGCTTGTAGACGATATCGAGTGCCGGGGCGTCATCCGCAACCCCCATCGCGGTGCCGACGCCAAAGCCGTCGATCGGCGCTCCGGCCGCCACGAGATCGGCGATACGGTACTCGTCGAGGCCGCTGCTGGCGAAGATCTTCACCGCCTGGAGGCCGGCGGCATCGAGCGCCGCGCGTGCTTCCCGTGCCAGCGCGCCGAGATCGCCCGAGTCGAGCCGGATACCACCGATCTCGATCGGACGCTCCGGATCAGTGGCGAGCGCGATCGCCGACCGCACGCCCTGCATCGTGTCATATGTATCGACGAGCAGCGTCGTGCCCGGAAAGTTCTCGGCAAAGGCGCGGAAGGCGGCGGCTTCGCTCTCGTGTGCCTGGACGAAGCTGTGCGCCATGGTGCCGGCGACCGGAATCCCGTAGCGCTTGCCCGCGAGCACATTCGAGGTCGACTCGACGCCGGCGATGTAGAAGGCGCGCGCGCCCTCCACCGCGGCCTCGACGCCCATCATCCGTCGTGCCGCGAAATCGACCACCGTCCGCCCCGCTGCTGCGGTCACGACACGTGCCGCCTTTGACGCCAGCACGGTCGCCAGGGTGACCTCGTTCATCACCAGCGTCTCAATGATCTGTGCCTCGGCGATCGGGGCCACGATCTCCATGATTGGTTCGTTGGCAAAGACCGGCGTTCCTTCAGGCACCGCATAGACCTCGCCGTGAAAGCGGAAGGCGCGCAACCAGTCCACGAAGCCCGGATCGAGTTGCCGGATCGACCGCAGATAGGCGATGTCCTCCTCGTCGAAACGCAGGTTTTCGAGAAGCGACAGGACCCGCTCCTGACCGCAGGCAAGGAGATAGTTGCGCTCCTCGGGCAGCCGCCGCACGAAAAGCGAGAACACGGCCGTCTCCGCCATGCCCTCGGCGACGTAACTCTGCGCCATTTTGAGTTCGTAGAGGTCGGTAAAGAGGGCGCAGTGCTCGGGGACGGGCTCGTCGATGGGTCCTCTCCCAGGCATTCTTGCTGTGTCTTGTCGCGGTTCTAGAGCATCCCGCCCAGCCAGCCTGCGACATCGACGATGTCGAAAGCGAGGCTGATCACGATCGTCGCCATCAGCAGGTGCACCCAGACGGCGAAGCCGCTGCCTTGTGAAAGCGGCGGCCGGCGCCGCCAGAGATAGACGAGGAGCGGCGTCCACAACAGGATGTGCACCGCACCCCAGAGATCCGACCAGCCGAACAGATAGCCGACGAGGAGCGAGCCGAAGAAGGTGGCGACGGCGGTGGCAAGGACCCAGCGCGCCTCCACCCGGGCGAGCAGGAACCAGAAGGAGGACAGGAAGGTGAATTCCATCCACCCCATCCACATGTGCACCCATTGTGGCAGCGCGGCGACATAGGTCTGCTGGGCGGAAAGCGCCGCTTCGAGGCTTTCGTATGCGGGCACCATCTTACGCTCTCTCCCGGGGCGAGCCGTGTTCTTTCCGGCGCACCTTAGGGCCTTGCTCGAAAAGGGGCAATGCCTGCCGCCGCCTCTTGTCGTCGCCGCCGGGGGCACTATGCTGGCGCCGGACCGCGGTCGATCATTTGAAGACGGGAGTGCAGCCGTGAGTGAGGACATTCGGGACGTCGAATTCGAGGAAAGGGGTGCGCTCGGCATTATCCGCCTCAACCGCCCCAAGGCGCTCAATGCGCTGACTCGCGAGATGTGCGTTGCCATCCGCGAGCGCCTTGCGGCCTGGCGGGACAGCCCGCGGGTCGCGGCGACACTCATCGAAGGCGAGGGCGAGCGCGCCTTCTGCGCCGGTGGCGACGTCGTCAAGGTCGCCCGGTCGGCGCAGGAGGGGAGCGACGACTGGTGGCGCTTCTTCTTCGACGAATACCGCATGAACAGCGCGATCGCGCATTTCCCCAAACCCTATGTCGCCTTCATCGACGGCATCACCATGGGGGGTGGGGTTGGGGTCTCCGTGCATGGCGATTACCGGGTGGCCACCGAGCGGACGCTGTTCGCCATGCCGGAGACCGGGCTCGGTCTCATTCCTGATGTCGGCGGCACGCATGTCCTGCCGCGACTGCCCGGGGCGACCGGCATCTATCTCGCGCTGACCGGTTATCGTGCGCGCGCCGCGGACTGTCTCTACCTTGGCGTGGCGACGCATTTCGTTGCCGCTGACGCCCTTCCTGCCCTGCGCGACCGGCTCGCCGCGGTGGCCGCCAAGGGTAGTGCCGCGGTACGCGCGGCGCTCGATGCCGCGGCGAGCGATCCTGGAGCGGCCCCGCTCGCGGCGCATCGCGAAGCGATCGACCGCCATTTCTCGCATCCCACCGTCGAGGCGATCTGCGAGTCGCTCGCCGGCGACCGCGACGACTGGGCGCAGGAGACCCTGCGCGAGCTCGAGACCAAGTCGCCAACCTCGCTCAAGCTCAGCCTTGCGGCGCTGCGTCGCGGGGCCGAACGCGACCTCGACGAATGTCTCGCGATGGAGTACCGGATAGTCCGTCGCATCATGACCATGGACGCGGATTTCTTCGAGGGCGTTCGCGCGCTTCTCATCGACAAGGACAAGGCGCCGAAATGGAAGCCGGCGCGTCTTTCCGATGTCGACGATGCCGCGATCGAGGCGCATTTCGCCCCGCTCGGCGATGCCGAGCTGCGCCTGCCCTGAGATCCGCGTTCGCGAGCAAGGAGGCATGACCATGGCGAAGATCGGATTCATCGGCCTCGGGCATATGGGCCTGCCCATGGCCCGCAATCTCCTCAAAGCGGGGCACGAGGTCACCGGTTTCGACCTCAGCGAGGCGCAGATGGCCGCCTTCGCCGAATCGGGCGGCCGGACGGCCGCCTCGCTCAAGGAGGCGGTCGCCGATGCCGACATCGTGATTACCATGCTGCCTGCGGGCGCGCATGTGAAGGCGGTCTATCTTGGGCCCGACGGCGTCATCGCACAGGCAAGACCGGGTGCGCTGCTCATCGACAGCTCGACGATCGATGTCGAGACCGCACGCGAGGTTGCGGCCGAGGCCGCCAAGGCGGGGCTCCTCATGGTCGACGCACCGGTTTCGGGCGGTGTGGCCGGCGCCGAGGCGGCGACGCTTACCTTCATGG
>RFKS01000282.1 GCA_003694205.1 Alphaproteobacteria bacterium
CCCGCACCTCGCGGCGCAGCAACAGGCGCCTCTCCGGTTCCGCTTCGCCCACGGCGTCGGCGGCCCGGATGGCGGCGCGGAACGCGCGCGCGGCGCGCTGCCGCTGACCCAGACGCTTGTAGAGATAGCCGAGTTCGCGCAGTGTCGCGGCATCGTCGGGGTCGAGCGCATGTGCGGCCTCGAATGCCTCGACGCTGCGCGGAAGTTTGCCGTCTCTCTGCGCGGCATAGCCGAGGGCGCGCCAGGTCTGCGCGTCCGGACGCAGTTGGACGGCGATCGCAAAGGCCTCCACCGCGGCACCCTCCCGGCCCAGCCGGACCAGGCTGTAGCCGAGATCGCGGGCAAGACGGGCTCTCAGATCTTCACCATTGGCACAGTCGACGGCACGTGACAGGAGCCCGGCGGCCTCCTCGAATCGCTCGCCAATCTGTGCGGCATAGGCGGCATCGGCAAGCCGCCGGGCGGCATCGTCCGCGCAGTCCTCGGCGCAGCGGGCCCGCCCCGCGATGTTTATCAGCAGCAGGACGAGCGCGACTAAGCCCCGCGGCCAGCTCATTCCGCGACCGCGCGAGCCGGCAGGCGGTGGGGCGTCTTGTCCCAGCGAAGCGGCGCGCCCCTGAGGCGATGACGGGTATAGAGGCGGAGCGCGCGCAGGGCCGCGGCACAATTGATGGCATTGGCGACGGGGATGCGTGGCAGCGCGAGGAGCCCCTGTACCGGGCCGGCGAGCCGCCAGACATAGACCAACCGATGCCCGGCGCGATTGACGAGCAGGAAAAGATTGAGGCCGAGGAGCCGGCCGAGTGAACCACCCGGTTCGAGCAATGGCGGGGCGGACTGCGTCAGCACCGCGGCGACCTCGTAAAGTCCGATCGCAAGGGCGAGGAGATAGGCGGCGGCCGAAAGGAGGGCGGACGCGATCGCCTTGCGATCGCGAAGCAGCATGTATCGGGCACCCGCCGATCCCGGCCATCCCGCCTCGTTCCATGCCTGCAGGCCGATGCCGATGAGCCAGCGCGCCTTCTGCCGCACCGCAGGGGCGAAACTGTCGGGAAAATACTCGCGTGTGGCGGCGGCGACCCCGCTGGCATCGGCAAGACGGACGAAGATGGTCCGCCGGCCCTGCCGCTGCAGGGTGAGCGCCAGCGCATAGTCTTCGGTGAGGCTCGCGACAGAGAACGGACCGCCCCGCTCTTGCGATGCGAGAGCACGCAGCGCGTCGGCACGAAAGGCGCAACCGACACCGGCGCTAGGGACGCCGCGGCCGAGCCATTCGCGCACCACGAGGTCCTTCTGGTGCGATTCCGCGAATTCGTCCAGATAATGCCCGGCAATGAAGGCGCGACGGCGCGGCACGAGCGGCTGAACCGGAAGCTGCACCATGTCCGCGCGCGCGGTCAGGTGGTTGAAGATGCGCAACTCGTCGGGATGTACGATGTCTTCGGCATCATGCAGGACGATGAAGGCGAAGCGTATCGCATGAACGTCCTCCCAGTCCCCGACCGCGCGCCAAAGGCGGTTGAGACAATCGGCCTTGGTCGTGGGGCCATCGACGGCAAGGCGCAGGATGGTGAGCCAGGAGCTCGCGGGGTCGCAGGCACGTGCGACGCGTGCGGTCGCCTCATCATTGGCATAGGTGCCGAGAAAGACGCGATAGTTCCGATAACGCAGATTTTTTCTCAGCGCCCGCAGCGTGCCGCCGATTACCGCCTCCTCGCGCCAGGCGGGCACGAGGATGGCGGCCGCCCGGTCTGGGACGACGGGCAGGCTGCCGCAGGTCGCGCGTGCGTGCCGCCGGTAGACGGTCAGCCGCCGCGCGAGCCGGTAGCCATGGGCGACAAGATCAAGGCACAGATCGTCGAGCCCGGAAAGGGCAATGAGTCCCCCGATGATCCAGCACGCGGCCAGGATCGCGTCATGGACGCCCTCCACGCCGTCCTCCCCCTATCGGCCACCGAGACCACTACCAGCGCGATCATGCGATCATAGTGGTCGCGCACGGAATAGTAGTATGTTTTTTCCGTGCAACCAAGTGTCCTCGTGCAGGCAAATGCATTGAGGACAGATGGCCGTGCATTGCCGATGAAGGTGGAACCGGCCGGATGGACCGGCGCTTGCGGCGAGAAGGCTAGTGGCCGGCCTGTGACGCGCCCGAACCTGACGCGTGATCGTCACCGAGATTATCCACGAGAACGAGGATTTGCTTGCGCACCTGCGGCCGCTTGATCTTGTTGAAGGCGCGGATGAGCTCGAGCCCCTCCCGGCGCATGGTGCCGGGGAGCGTCTTCTTGCCCAGATCCTCGAAGAAATAGTTGATCGGCGTGTTCAGGATTTTCGAAATCTTGTAAAGGCGGCTGGCCGAAATGCGATTGGTGCCGCGCTCGTATTTCTGCACCTGCTGGAAGGTAACTCCGAGCTTTTGTGCGAAGGCCTCCTGGCTCATCCCGCATAGTAGACGCCGAGCGCGAACACGTTTCCCCACATGAATATCGACAGGGTCGGGCATATTCTACCTCTTGAGTCCGGCCAATTTCGAACGATTGGTCCGGTGGACGAAAGCGAGCGGATCTCCCGTGCCGCCCGGATCCCCGCCAGCGGGCGGAACAGCCTAAGCGAGAAATGGAAGCGGACACCGTACAATCATGGGGTATCCCGCCTGTCCATGCAAGACGGATGAACCGAATTGCACCATCTGATCAAGAAATCGTGTCCCATAGCATACGACATTTGGTCTCAATTGTAGAAGTGTCAGACGATTTCTTCTATTGGCGGTCGATTATTGTGCCGAGAACAGAGGTTGAGCAGGGCCGAAGAGAAAGGTCGAGAGGGTGAGACCGGCGGCGATCAGCAGGGTCGCGGCGAGAAACAGGCTGCGGGCGCGGGCGAGATCGGCAAGGCCCGCGTCGCGCGAAGGCCCGAAGGAATCCCCCTCGCGGTGGAAGGCGCCGACACAGACCGGCCCACCGAGGCGCACGGCGAGGCCGTCGGCAAAGGCCGCTATGACGGCGCTGAAGACGGGCCAGGCATAGCGCGCGCCGCGCAAGGCCAGCACGGGGCTCGCCCGCAGTCGGGCGCCGGGCACAAGCACGGCCGCGAGGCGGGCAAAGAGGGCGGCGATCGCCACCGCCGGATAGAGCAGGATGGCATCGAGGCAGCGCGGGGCCCAGCCGAAGCTGCGCGCGTTTTCCGATCTCTCGTCGATCATCACGCTTGCAGTGTCGATGATGCGAAAAGCGAAGAGCCCTGGCAGGTCGCCGACCAGATACCACAGAAGTGGCCCGACGACGCCCTGTGCGAGCGCCATCGCGGTGCTTTCGATCGCTGCCTTGCAGATGCCCGACGCGCCCTCCTCACAGGCGTCGCGTCCGGTGATGAGGCCAAGCGTCGCGCGCGCCTCCTCCGGTGAGCCGTCGCGCACCGCATTGGCGAGAATGCGCATGCGCTCGAGCTGGGGTCGAAGATTGAGCAACATGGCGATGAAGGCCGCCGCGACGATCCAGCCATAGGGAATGCCCCTGAGGAACAACGACAGGCCCACCCCGAAGCCGAGACCCGCAAGCAGCAGCACGATGGCGACTGAGACGGAATCGGCGCGCCGCATCTTTTCGGTTGCATGGGGACGGTTGTAGCGAGCCTCCAGCGTCCGAATGAGGCGCGCGGCGCCGGTCGCCGGCCAGGCGAACAGGGCGCTGACGCGGCTCGCGCTGCACAAGGCGAGATTGAGCGCCAGCGCCAGCAGCAGCGTCGCCGTGGCTGAGACATCGGCAAGGGGCAGGTCGCTGGGCGTCATGTGCAACTCCGGTGGCGCACTATGCCCGGCCCGACGCTGCCAGGGCAAGCGCCGCCGCAGCCGGCAGCTTGATGGGATGCGCCGGACATGCGACATGCGGACGATACCGGGGTGCGCCACCCGGTATGTCGGTCATGCCGCAATGCGAGGCAAGCGATGGATTTTGCCCTGAGTGAAGAACAACGGCTTCTCCGCGACAGCGCCGAGCGCTTCGTGCGCGAGAATTATCCATTCGAGAAACGGCGTGCCCTCGCGACGAGCGAGGAAGGTTTCTCGCAGGCGCATTGGCGGCAGATGGCGGAGCTCGGCTGGCTCGCCCTGCCATTCTCCGAGGAGGACGGTGGGCTTGGCGGGAAGGCGGGCGACGTCATGCTGCTGATGGAGGCCTTTGGCGGCGGCCTCGTACTCGAGCCCTATCTGGCGAGCATCCTGCTCGCCGGGCGTCTTCTTGCCGCACTTGGCGATGAGGCGCAGAAGGCGGCCCACCTGCCCCCGCTTATCGCCGGTGAGCGTCTGGCCGCGCTCGCTTTCGCCGAGCCGCAGGGACTCTATGACCTCGCCGCGGCGACGACACGCGCCGCACCGGAGGGCGATGGCTGGCGTCTCGATGGACACAAGAGCGTCGTTC
>RFKS01000283.1 GCA_003694205.1 Alphaproteobacteria bacterium
CTCCCAGAGCGTGGCACCGCGACCGGTGGCGTCAATCTCGTGATCTGACAACAGGAAAGACCCGACAGATGGAGATCAACCCCGCAACGCCTCTCGTCAGCCAGACGAACACGACGGCCGCGGCTGCCAGCACGGCACAGGGCAATCGGCTGGCCGACGATTTCGACACCTTTCTCACGCTGCTCACGACGCAGCTCGAGAACCAGGACCCGCTCGATCCCACGGACACGAACGAGTTCACGAATCAGCTCGTCGCCTTTGCCGGTGTCGAGCAACAGATCCGCACCAATGACCAGCTTGAGACATTGTCCGGCATGGTCGCCTTTGCACAAAATACGGCGGCCGTGAATTTCCTCGGCCGCGAGGCGACCGTGCGCGGCAGCAGCGGCGAAAATCTGGGCAACGGCATCGCCTTTGCGTATGCACTGCCGACCGCGGCCGAGGATGTGGAATTGCAGGTCCTCGACGACCGCGGGCGCATTGTCTTCCGCGAAGACGGGGCCACCAGTGCCGGGACGCATGATTTCGTCTGGCCGGGCACCGACAATCAGGGCAATGCGGAGCCTACGGGGACCTACCAGATTCGCGTCGCGGCGAAGGACGCGAGCGGCAACCAGATCCCCGTCCAGACATTCGTGCGTGGCGTGGTCTCGGAGGTCGAGACCAGCACATCGATTCCGGTCCTTACCGTCAGCGGCAACCAGGTGCCGCTGCAGGACGTCATCACGGTGAGGGATCCGTCATGATTGCGGCAGAAGCCCACCCCATGCCCTCCGCGGGCCTATTCCCGCGGCAGGCAGCCACGAACCGGGCGGCCCTGCCCGCCCCTGAGCAACAGTAAAGGAGAGCATCATGGCTTTTGCAGCTCTGGCATCCGGTGTTTCGGGCCTGAAGGCCTTTACCGAAGGTATCGGCATCATTTCCGACAACATCACGAACGTGAACACGGTCGGCTACAAGGAGACGCGCAACCGCTTCTCGACGCTGGTCACCGAGACCCAGTCGGTCTCCCGCTTCTCACCCGGCGGTGTCGCCTCGCGGGCGCGGACGCTGGTCAGCGAGCAGGGCCTGCTCACGTCCACCGCCTCGCAGACCGATCTCGGCATCGACGGCCAAGGCTTCTTCGTCGTCAAGTCGGCGCCCTCGGCCAATTCGCCGAACGGCGTCATCCAGTTCACGCGGGCCGGCAGCTTCGCGCCCGACGCGCAAGGCTTCCTCAAGAACACGGCGGGGCTCTTCCTAATGGGCTTCCCGATCGACCAGAACGGCAATATCCCGACTAATCTCGGCGATCTTGACACGCTGGTGCCGATCAATGTCAGTGGCCTGACCGGCACCGCAGAGGCGACCTCCGAGGTCGGTCTGCGCATGAACCTGCAATCCTCGCTGACGGCAGCCGGCGGCCCGGTCAACGCCGGTGATCTCGCGAGCGGTACGGTGCCCCCCAATTTCGAACAGACGATCACCGTCTTCGACGCCCAGGGTGGCAGCCAGGAACTGACGCTGTCCGCGGTCAAGACGGCGGCCAATACCTTCCGCTTCGAGATCTTTGCCCAGGATCCGACAGCGATCAACACCGCCGCCACACCGCCGGGGCTGATCCTCTCGGGCACGCTCCAGTTCAACTCCGATGGCTCGATCCAGCAGTTTGCCGAGGATTTCCCGACCTCGACGGTAATCAATCCCGGCGCCGGCCAGCCGATCAACCCGACGGCGGCGCTCACCTTCGCCAATGGGGCCGGCACCGCGAACGTCAATTTCGACTTCGGCACATCCGGCGACAAGGACGGTATCACCCAGTTCGACAGCGTCTCCACGCTGATCTCGAGCTCGGTCAACGGCGCCGTCTTCGGCAATGTGATCGGGGTCAATGTCTCGGAGAGCGGCGTCGTCACCGCGCTCTTCGACAACGGCCTGTCGCGGAACGTGTTCCAGCTTCCGATGGCCACCTTCCCAAATCCGGACGGCCTCACGCGCCTGCAGGGAAATGCCTACGGTCTTTCCGATTCGTCGGGCAATTTCTCGATCGTCCTGCCGGGCACCGGCGGTGCGGGAACCATCGCGCCATCGACGCTCGAGGCCTCGACCGTGGATCTTGCGGAAGAGTTCGCCGATCTCATCGTCACCCAGCGGGCATTCTCGGCCTCGACGCGAATCATCACCGCGGCGAGCGACGTGCTCGAGGAGCTGGTCCGCGTCTAGCGGCTGCTGCGGGGGCGCAGATGAACGCGGACGGGGCCGGGCGGCGCCAGGACGCCACCGGTCCCGTCCCGCCCGCAACCCGTTAACCTAGCTTGTGGAGACATTAACTTTGCCCTTTAGCGCTTTCTTAAAACGGTCGCGTCTAGCCTCATCCTCGCGAGCCTGCTAGAGAGCGACAAAGATGAATCATGCGAGCAACCGCGGTGTCAGGCACGTCATCGGCCCGACCGGTGAGCCCCTGACCGTCGATGATCTTCCGCCGCCCAACACCAAGCGCTGGGTCATCCGGCGCAAGGCCGAGGTTGTGGCCGCGGTGCGCGGCGGCCTGATCACGCTCGAGGAAGCCTGCAAACGCTATTCGCTCTCGGTCGAGGAGTTTCTCTCCTGGCAGCGTGCCATTGACCGCAACGGCCTGCCCGGCCTGCGGGTGACGCGCGTCCAGCAATACCGCGAAAACTCGCTGTCGAACTGAATTCCGGCCTCACCCCTCCCGTCATTGGCGATAAAACCCGGCAAAATCTGCCTACATTAACCCCCTCTTTACGGACCGGACCCTAACGTTGCGTTCACCAAGGGATGGCACCGCCTCCCGCCAGCGAACGACAAGGGGTCCAGGTGGCACGACTGTTTCAACTGCTCGCAAGCTTCGGTGCGGCGCGGCTGATTGCCATGGCCGCCGTCGCCGCCGGTCTCATCGGTTTCTTCCTGTTCGTGACGATGCGGCTCACCGAGCCGCAGATGAGTCTGCTTTACGGCGACCTCGACGTCGCCGACAGCGGCCGCATCGTCGAACATCTGAAAGCGCTCAACGTCCCCTACAAGATCGCCGACAATGGCCGCACCATTCTTGCCCCCGCCGATCGGGTCAACGAGCTGCGGGTCACGCTCGCCAGCGAGGGACTCGGTGGCAATATCGTCGGCTACGAAATCTTCGATCGCTCCGAGGGGCTGGGGACGACGAGCTTTGTCCAGAACATCAACCGTCTGCGCGCGATCGAGGGCGAGCTTGCCCGCACCATCCGCGAGATCCGCTCAGTCGAGGCGGCGCGGGTGCATGTCGTCATGCCCGAGCGGGCGCTTTTCGCGCGCGGCGAACGCAAGCCCAGCGCCTCGATCATCCTCCGCACCAAGGGCGGGCTCAGCCAGTCACAGGTGGCGGCGATTCAGTATCTCGTCGCCTCCGCGGTCCCCGACCTGAGCCCGCAGAACATCTCGATCGTCGACCAAAACGGGACCCTGCTCGCCCGCAGCGGTGGCAATAGCAGCGACTCGGCGGCAACGATGATCAGCAGCCTCGACGAGAAGCGCCGCCAGCTCGAGGACTATTACCGGACCCGCATCGAGGAGTTGCTGGCCAAGACGGTCGGTCCGGGCCATGTGCGCGCACAGGTGGCGGTCGAGCTCGACATGAAGTCGGTCACCACCAACGAGGAGACCTTCGATCCCGACAGCCAGGTCGCGCGCTCGACCAGGACTGTCGAGGAAACGAGCACCGATCGCGGTGGTGCCGCCGCCGGCGCGGTCTCGGTGGCCAACAATCTTCCCGGTGCCGCCGACAACGGCAGTGGCGGTGGCGAGATCTCGCAGACGCAGAAAACGGAAGAGACGACCAATTTCGAAATTTCGCGCAAGACGCGGACCGAGGTGAAGGAGCGTGGCGAGATCGAGCGCCTGACGGTGGCGGTGGTCGTCGACGGGACCTACAGCGAGGCCGATGATGGCACGCGCACCTATCAGCCGCGCAGCGACGACGAACTCGAGCAGATGGCCGCACTCGTGCGCTCGGCGGTCGGCTATGACGCCAATCGCGGCGATGTGGTCGAGGTCGCCAACATGCGCTTCAGCGAGCCCGACCTGCCCGATATTGCCGAGAGCGAGCCGTTCACGCTGTTTGGTCTCAACAAGTCCGACCTTTACGCGCTCGCCGAGATGGCACTGCTTGGCATCGTCTCGATCTTTGTCCTGCTGCTGGTCGTGCGGCCCCTGGTCAATCGCCTGATCGCTGCCATACCCGAGGCGGTGCCGGCGGGAGCCGGTCAGCTTGCGGGCCCGGGAGCGCAAGGCGCCCTGGCCGCCCCCGAAGTCGAGATACCGCCCGAGCTCGAGGAGGCCGCGGCACGCGGCGACCCGGAGGCCATCGAGGCACTCAACCAGGCGCGCGCCGCCGCCGTCCCCGCGCAGCGCCGCGACAGCAATATCGATCTCGGACAGGTGGACAGCGAGCTCAAGGAATCTTCCGTCAAGAAGATTGGCGAGATCGTCGCCAGCCACCCCGATGAGGCGACGGCAATCATTCGCAGCTGGCTTTACGCCGAATAGCGGCCGGACCCTGGGAGCGAAATGGCCATGGCAAGCGAATCCAAGGAACTGGCACGGATGACCGGCCCGGAGAAGGCGGCCGCCTTCATGCTCGCCATCGGCGAGGAATACGGCAAACCGATCTGGGAACAGCTCACCGACGAGGAGATCCGCGAGCTCTCGGTTGTGATGTCCAATCTCGGACAGGTCAGCGCCCAGACAGTGGAGACGCTGTTCGCCGGGTTTGCGCGCGATGTCTCTTCGGTCGGCTCGCTCAAGGGCTCCTATGATACCACCGAGCGTCTGCTCGCCCGCATCCTTCCCGAAGATCGCGTCAACACGATCATGGAGGAGATCCGCGGCCCCGCCGGGCGCACCATGTGGGACAAGCTCGGCAATGTGAACGAGATGGTGCTCGCCTCCTATCTCAAGAACGAGTACCCGCAGACGGTCGCCGTCGTCTTGAACAAGATCAAGCCGGAACACGCCGCGCGCGTACTCTCTGTCCTGCCTGAGGATTTCTCGATGGAGGTCGTCATGCGCATGCTGCGCATGGAGGCGGTGCAGAAGGACATCATCGACAAGGTCGAGCAGACGCTCAGGATCGAGTTCATGAACAATCTGGCGCGCACCAGCCGGCGCGACAGCCACGAGACGATCGCCGAGATCTTCAACTATCTCGACCGCAACACGGAGTCGCGCTTCCTGTCCGCGCTCGAGGACCGCAATCGCGAGTCCGCCGAGCGCATCCGTGCCCTCATGTTCACCTTCGAGGATCTCGCCAAGCTCGACCCCGGCGGCGTGCAGACGCTGCTCAGGAATGTCGACAAGGGCAAGCTCGCGCTCGCCCTCAAGGGCGCCTCGGACACGCTGCGTGACCTCTTCTTCTCCAACATGTCCGAACGCGCGGCCAAGATCCTGCGCGAGGACATGGAGGCGATGGGGCCGGTGCGCCTGCGCGACGTCGACGAGGCGCAGATGGAAATGGTCAACAAGGCCAAGGAGCTTGCCGACGAGGGCGAGATCATCCTCACCGACAACAAGGGCGAGGACGAGCTGATCTACTAGGACCTGACGAACGGAAAAGACGACTGATCACGACGCCATGGAACTGATCGAGGAACATGTGGCACCGGTAAAGAAATTCGCCTTCGAGACCGCCTTCGGCGACGAGGCCCAGGCGCAGGAGGAAGCGCAGCGACGGGCGCTCGAGCAGCGTATCGCGGAGGCTCGAGAGGCTGGCCAACGAGAGGGATTCGCGGCCGGGCGCACGCAGGCGCTTGAGGAGATCGAGGCCCGAATCTCGGCAACGCTCGAACGGATTGCGGCATCCTGCGACCGGCTGTTCGCCGAACGGGCGGCCCTCGAACAGGCATTCGAGGCGCAGACGGCGGTTCTCGCCCACGCCATCGCAGGCAAGCTCGCCCCTGCCCTCATGGCGGCGCACCCGCTTGCCGAGATCGAGGCCCTGGTCAGCGAATGCCTCGACGCCTGCCGCCGCGAGCCGCGCCTCGTCGTCCGGGTGTGCGAGGCGCTTCTCGATCCGCTCGGCGAACGCATCGAACGGCTGAAGGCAGGCTCGAGCTTCGTCGGCGAAATCGTTCTTTTGAGCGACCCCGCTCTCGGCCCGAACGACTGCCGGGTGGAATGGCCCGACGGTGGCGCGGAGCGCGACATGGCATCGCTCGAGCGTGCCATCGCCGATGCGGTTGGCCGCTATGTGACCACCAGTGATGAACAGGACGCTCCAACGGATGCCGGCACCGACCCGACGACGGCGACAGCATCCGTTGCGACGTCCGCGGATGAGCAAGGAGCACATCATGGCTGACGAAGAGGAAGAGACGGGCGCCGGCCCCGAGGCTCCCGAAGACGCTACGCCTGAAGACGCGGCGCCGGAAGGCACCGCCGAGGCCGCAAGCGAGGCCGCGGGCGAGGAGTCGAGCGAGGTCATGCTCGAGGAGCTGGACAATGGCGACAAGGCGGCGGCGCCGGATGATGACGACCCGGAGCAGCAGCGCGCGGCGCATGACCTCGAGCCCGTATTCGATGTGCCGGTCAAGGTGCAGGCGGTCCTCGGCCGCTCGCACCTCGAGGTCAGCCAGCTCTTGAAGCTCGCTCCCGGTGCGGTCCTCGAGCTCGACCGCAAGATCGGCGAGGCGATCGACATCTATGTCAACAATCGCCTCGTGGCTCGCGGCGAGGTGGTTCTCGTCGAGGACCATCTCGGGGTGACGATGACCGAAATCATCAAGACGGAAAGACTGTAGACGCGATGACCGCGATCGTAGGACTCCTCTCGGCCTTCGGCCTTCTGGGACTTGCCATCGCCATCGGCGGCACGCCCGCCGCCTTCGTCAATGGCGCCGGCATCCTGATCGTGGTCTTCGGCACCGCCGCGGTGACCGCGATCAGTTTTACCGCGGAGGAGCTCAAGGCCATGCCGCTCACCGTCTGGCGTCTGCTCACCGAGCCGCAACGGGATCCGAGCCTCGCGGCACTGACCGTCATCCGGCTCGCCGAACAGACGCGCAAGCGCGGCCTGGTGGCACTCAAGAAGCTCTTGCCCTCGCTGCGCGAGGATCCCTTCCTCAGCGAGGGCAAGAGC
>RFKS01000284.1 GCA_003694205.1 Alphaproteobacteria bacterium
GTCATCGGGACCCACGCGCTTCTCAGCAAGGGGATTTCCTTTCGTCGTCTCGGCCTTCTCGTCGTCGACGAGGAGCAGCATTTCGGGGTCGCCCACAAGGAGCGCCTGAAGCGCCTCAAGGCCGATGTCCATGTGCTGACGCTGACCGCGACGCCGATCCCGCGGACGCTGCAGCTCGCCATGTCGGGGCTGCGCGGCCTCTCGCTCATCGCGACGCCGCCGGTTGACCGTCTCGCGGTGCGCACCTTCGTCGCGCCCTTCGATCATCTGGTGATCCGCGAGGCGTTGCTGCGCGAGCATTATCGCGGCGGCCAGAGCTTCTATGTAGTGCCGCGCATCGCAGACATCGCCGAGGCCGAGGCGTTTCTCAAAGAGCATGTGCCGGAGGTCCGGTTCGTCACCGCACACGGGCAGATGGGTGCGGCCGCGATCGAGGACCGCATGAGCGCCTTCTATGACGGCCGTTACGACGTCCTGCTCTCCACCACGATCGTCGAATCCGGCCTCGACATTCCGCGCGCCAACACGCTCGTCGTCGAGCATGCGGACCGCTTCGGCCTGGCGCAGCTCTATCAGCTCCGCGGCCGCGTCGGACGCTCGAAAATCCGCGCCTATGCCTATCTCACCTATCCGGCCGGGCGGCCCCTCGGCGAGACGGCGACGAAGCGGCTGACCGTGCTGCAGTCGCTCGATACGCTGGGCGCCGGCTTCACGCTCGCGAGCCATGACATGGACATTCGCGGCGCCGGCAATCTGCTCGGCGAGGAGCAATCGGGCCATATCCGCGAGGTCGGGGTCGAGCTCTACCAGCAGATGCTCGAGGAAGCGGTGGCGACAGCGCGTGCCGGCGCCGGTGCGGCGGCGGGCGAGGAGAGCTTTTCGCCGCAGATCAATGTCGGCGCGACGGTGCTCATCCCCGAACATTATGTCGAGGATCTTGATCTGCGACTCGCGCTCTACCGTCGTCTTGCCGAGCTCGACAGCACGGACGCGATCGAGGGCTTCGCCGCCGAGATGATCGACCGCTTCGGTCCGCTGCCGCAGGAAGTCGAGCAGCTCCTTGCCATCATGCGCATCAAGATCGCCTGTCTCCGTGCCGGGATCGCGAAAATCGAGGCCGGCGCGAAGGGGATCACCGTCGCCTTCCACGACAACCGCTTTGCCAATCCGGGCGGGCTCGTCGACTTCCTTTCGCGGCAGAAGGTGACGGCGAAGCTGCGCCCGGACCACACGCTCGTCTATCTCGCGCGCACGGACGATATCGAGCGGCGCCTTCGCGTCGTCGAGCGGCTCGCCGGGGCGCTGGCGCGCATCGCGGAAAAAGCCGCAACAGAGGCCACCGCGCCGGCCTGAGCGTGCGCGGTCCGCCGACCCTTTTGCGGCCGGCGCGATTTCGCGATAGACTGTCCCCGCGCGGGGCGCTCGGACAGAGGCGGGAGGGCGCATGACCTACGGGCCGCATGTCGGCGGGAAGACGCTCAAGGCGCTCTTCGGCGAAACGGCCTTCTATCACTTCCGCATCTTCCAGGCGGCGGAGATCCCGGGCATCAATCCCGTCGCCGACCAGGTTCTCGCCTATTGGGAAAGCCGGCGCCATGGCGATGACCTGCCGCGCCGCGACGATATCCGGCCGCAGGAGATCAAGCGGGCGCTGCCGCATCTCGTTCTTCTCGACCTCATCCCGGATGGCGCGGCGGCGCATGGCTTCCGCCTGATGACGCGACTCATCGGCACCCATGTGGCGCAGTATTTCGGCGAGATCACGGGGCAGGACATCGCCGAGATGGAGAACCGGGCGGCGGCGCGGCGGATCTATCACATGTGCGCGCTGGCGCGGGAACACCGGCAACCCTTTCTGAGTGTCGTGCGCGGCTTCGCGCCGGGACGCGAACATCTCGACGCCTACGCGCTCTACATGCCGCTTGCCGGCAGGGAGGGCGAGGAGGTGGGCAAAATCCTGGTCTCCGTCGACGTCCGCTTCAGCGACCCGGAGGGGTAGGGCGCGCCGGACAAGGCTGTAGCTTGATGGCCGAGCGATACAGGCTGCAAATACTTGGAAGGGGAGCACATCATGCGACGACTTTGGTTGGTAAGGTTGGGACGACACGGAGAATTCGAAAGCACCGCCCTTGAGAAGGACGTCTTGATCATCGACTTCGGAATGACGGAAGACCTCAGCGACGCGACGGACCTGAAATCAATCCTCGAGCGTATGGTCCGGCGGTTCCCCAATGCAAGTCCGGGGCGCCTGAGGAATCTCGCGGCACAGGTCAATCAGTTTGTGAACCGGATGCAACCCGGCGATTTCGTCGTTTCGCCTCTCAAGACGCAGTCATGCCTAGCCATCGGAAAAATCGCCGGCCCTTATGAGCAGCGCGAGGATGGTGGCCCCATGCGCAAAGTCAAGTGGCTGCGCACCGACGTGGCGCGAGACAGCTTCAAGCAGGATCTTCTCTACAGCTTCGGGGCAATCCGAACGGTTTGTGAAATCAGTCGCAATGATGCCCTTAACCGCGTTCTTGCTGTCGCCAAGGGTGGCAAGGATCCCGGCTATGGATTAACTCCAGACCTCCCCGGCAAGGGTTCGGCTACGGAGGGTGAAGAAGCCGGCGAGGAAGACCAGATCGTCGACCTCGCCAACATCGCCCGGAATCAAATCGAAGCGCGCATTTCAAGTATCTTCACGGGCCACGACCTCACGGCACTGGTGGCTGCTATCCTGGAAGCACAAGGCTACGTGACACATGTTTCGCCGCCCGGTCCGGATGCCGGGTACGACATAGTCGCCGGGCAGGGACCACTCGGATTCGATCCTCCACGTCTTGTGGTGCAGGTAAAATCCGGAAACATCGTCGTCGATCACCCGACGCTGCAAAGCCTCAATGGATGCATCCATGACGCGAATGCGGAACACGGACTCATCGTCAGTTGGTCCGGATTCAAATCTACTGTGCTCAAGGAAACGAACAAGCAATTCTTTCGGGTGCGATTTTGGGGCCGTGACGAACTCATCGATGCCCTGCTGTCCGCTTATGACAGGCTGCCCGAGGACATCCGAGCGGCCCTGCCTCTCCAACGAATTTACACGCTAGTTCCGGAAGAGGACGACGCAGGCAGATGAGAGTCATAGCAAAGTGTTGCGGTCTTCACACCGCCGGCCGAAAGTCTGCATCCCGATAAATCGGCCCACCTGTGTCACGAGCGGAACCACCCGCCACATCCCTCCTATTGACAGACGCCGCGTGGGATGTTATTTCGGTGTTTACCGAATCAACAAAATAATAAGCGAGAACAAGGGTAAAGACCCGTGAGCGACGTCTACCGTGCCCTCAGCGACCCGACCCGCCGGCGCATCCTCGAGCTGTTGCGCGAACGGCCGATGACGGCGGGCGAGCTGGCGGCGCATTTTCCACACGCGAAGCCGACCATGTCGGGGCATTTCAACACGCTGAAGGCGGCCGATCTCATCGTCGGCGAAAAGTCGGGGACGACGATCACCTACCGGCTCAATCTGAGCGTCCTCGAAGAGGCGCTGATGGGCCTCATGAACCGCTTCCGGATCGGGAGAGACGACCATGACCGATGACCGCCTGACCAGCCGCATCCGGGGCGCACTCTTCGCCTCGGGCCTCATCATCGCCGCGATGGCCGCCCTCTCGGCCTATGCCTGGGCGGTCCTTCCGGCGGATGCGAGGATTGCGGTCCACTGGAACATCGCCGGTGTCGCCGACCGTTTCGCGGGCAAATGGGAAGGCCTCGTCCTCCTGCCCGCAATCGCGCTCGCGGTGACTGCGGTTTTCGCCGCCCTGCCGGTGCTCGAGCCGCGCCGACGCCACCTCTGGCAGTCTTCAAAGGCCTACAGCCGGATCTGGCTCGCGAGCCTTGGCCTCCTGGGGTTCCTGCATGCGGTGGTGGTTCTCGGCGCGCTCGGCCGCGGCTTCGACACACTGACCATGGTCGGGATCGGGCTCGGCATCCTCCTGATGGTGACGGGCAACTTCCTCGCCAAACTGCACAGCAATTTCTTCATCGGTATCCGCACGCCCTGGACCCTGTCGTCGGAGCGGGTGTGGGAGAAGACGCACCGGCTGGGCGGGCGGCTGTTCATGCTCAGCGGCCTCGTTCTTCTTCTTGCCGCACTTTTCGGCACGGGCCGCGCCGTGGTCCCGATCGTCATCGCGGCAATCGCGGTGGTCGTGTTCGTGGTGGTCGCCTATTCCTTCCTCCTGTGGCGGCAGGAACAGCGCGAGGGCAATGGCGCCCGCTGAGCACCGACACACCCTTCACCCTTCGCGCCTTCCCGTGGTGAAGGGGCTTGCGAGATCCACGGGAGGACGCAGGAGAAGCGGAAACAGGGCAAGGTAAGAGCCGCGGGCGCCTCAGAACGTGCGCTCTCAGCCGCCGCGCTTTTCCTCCGGCGCCGCGATGGCCGGCGCCAGCATCGGCTGGCGAGTATAGCGCGCATTCTCGTGATCGCCGGGCAGACCGCGCGGCAGCTCGCGGATCAGCCGCTTGGCATTGGCACCGGTCGGGGTGTTGGCGAAGATGGGATCCTTCTTGCCATCACTGCCGCAGCCGCCGGTGGCCAGCGCCGCCAGCACAACGATTGCCGCCATCAGAACACGCACCGGCTTGCCTCCCTCGCTCGTTCGCCAATCGCGGGGAGACTGCCCAATCCAC
>RFKS01000285.1 GCA_003694205.1 Alphaproteobacteria bacterium
CCCCGCGCTCTCGGGCCGCTTCTTCAACCGCATGGGCGAGGAGGTGCCGTGGTAGGAGCGGCGGCCGGCGCTCCACGTAGGGCGCATCGCTGTCCAGAGGGGCCGCCAGGACGAATCATTGGTTAGCCTGTGGCACGGCCGGATCGCTTTTCACCTCTGCTCGGGCCATGTCGCGCAACTCCCGCCGGAGAATCTTGCCAACCGGTGATTTCGGCAGCGCGTCGAGAAAGACATAGCGCCGCGGGCGCTTGTAATTGGTGAGCTCGGCCGCGGCATGTTGAGCGAGCGTATCCGCGTCGAGCGTGGGATCGGTGCGCACGACATAGGCCCAGGGGACCTCGCCCGAGCGATCATCAGGGGCACCGACGACCGCCACCTCGGCAACCCCGGGATGTGCGGCAAGCACGGCCTCGATCTCCGCCGGATAGACATTGAAGCCGGAGACCAGCAGCATGTCCTTCTTGCGGTCGACGATGGTGAGGAAGCCGTCCTCGTCAAGAAATCCGATATCACCCGTATGGAGCCAGCCGTCGCGCACGGTCTCCGCGGTCTCCGCCGCGCGGCCGCGATAGCCGCGCATGACCTGCGGCCCGCGGACGATGACCTCGCCCGGCTCGCCCGGCGGCAAATCGTGACCCCCCTCGTCGACGATGCGGATCTCCGTCCCCGGAATCGGCACGCCGACGCTGCCCGGCTTCGCCTCGGCATGAAGCGGCGAGGAGGTGATGACGCAGGTGCCCTCGGTGAGGCCATAGCCCTCGTAGATCGGGCAGCCGGTGAGTTCCTGCCAGCGCTCGCGCGTCTCCTTCGCCAGCGGCGCCGCGCCGGAGAAGCACAGGCGGAGCGAGCGCGGCGGGTTCGCAACGAACCAGTCCTGGCGCAAGAGCTCGGCAAAAAGCGTGTTGATGCCGGGCAGCACGGTGATCTCGAAGCGCTCGAACGCGGGGCGCAGATTGGACAACGGGCGCGGGTTGGGAATCAGCACCACATGCGTGCCATAGCGCGTCGCGTGCATGGTGCCGATGATCAGCGCATAGATGTGATAGAGCGGCAGGATGAGAAGGCTGGTCGCCCCCTCGCCGCGCAGGCGACGCATGGTGTCGCCAGTGAAATGCTCGCCCTGGGTCATGTTGACGAGCAGATTGCGCTCGCTGATCTCGGCGCCCTTCGGGCGTCCGGTGGTGCCGCTCGTATACTGGATCATGGCAACGTCATCGAGTGCGCGGTCACGTGCCAGATGATCTGCCGCGGGACCGCGATTGTGCCGCCGGCCGCGGCGCAGCGCCTGTGCGAGCGAGAGCGACGGCACCGTGAACCGCCCGAGCCGCCCCTGGCGCCGCAGCGAGGCGGAAATGAGCGCCCGGCGCCAAGCGGGAAAGAGGTCGCCGACCGAGAGACGCACGATGTGCTCGACGGCGGTTCCCTCGAGCGTCTCGGCGAGACGGTCACCGGCAAGGTCGATGACGAAGAGGGCGCGTGCGCCCGAATCGGCGAGCTGGTAGCGCGCCTCGGCCGGCGTGAAGAGGGGATTGAGCCCGGTCAGCGTCAGGCCGGCCTTGAAGACGCCATAGGCGGCGATCGGATAGGACAGGATATTCGGTGCCTGGATGGCGACCACGTCGCCTGGCGCAAGGCCGAGTTCGCGCCTCAGATACCAGGCGCAGTCGTCCGACAACCGGTCGACGGTGGCGAAATCGAGGCTTGCGCTCCAGCCATTGGGAAGGACGATTGAGAAGGCCGCCTGTGATCCGTATTCGGCGCAGGCCTCGGCCATGAGCGCACCGAGCGAGGGCGCAAGCATGCGCTCGGGATCGAAACCCGGCTTGTCATAATGGCGGTGCCAGTCCGGTCTCGCGTCGGCCATCGTTCCGTCTATCCTGCATGTCCGCAACGCCGCTGGGTAAGCAGAGCATGAACGCCCACACGCCGCCCCGCAAGCCCCGCACTTGGAGGGGGGCGGAAGGACTCGCATGCTCCGAAGCAGCATCGTCGAACGTACCGATTGACGTAACGTAACGCAGAATGGTACGCTGTGGGCGTGATCAGGAGCTTCGCCGACAAACGCACGGCAGCGATCTTCGCAGGATATGCAGTGCGTAGATTGCCGCAGCAGTTGCAGCGTCGGGCGCGCGCGAAATTGCTGGCCATCGATGCGGCGCGACGACTCGAGGATCTTCGTGCGCCGCCCGGCAACCGTCTTGAGGCGCTTGGCGGCGATCGGCGGGGGCAATACAGCATTCGCGTCAATCAGCAGTGGCCGATCTGTTTTGTCTGGCGTGACGGCGTGGCCTTGGATGTTGCGCTTGTGGATTATCACTGAGGAGCGAGTATATGAGTATTCGACGCGAGGACCTTGATGCAGGCCGGGTCGACTTCGCCGACATGATCTCGGGGCGACGTCTGCCACCGGTTCATCCCGGTGAAATCCTGCGCGAGGAGTTTCTTCTGCCTCTCGGCCTGAGTGTCTATGCGCTGGCACAGGCGATCAAGGTGCCACGCTCGCGGCTCAACGATATCGTGCGCGGCAGGCGTGCGGTCAGCGCCGATACGGCACTGCGCCTGGCGCGCTATTTCGGCACCTCCGCCGATTTCTGGCTTGGCCTGCAAGCCCGTTATGACCTCGATCTTGCCGGGCGCAGTTTGCGGCGAAAGATCGAGCGCGAAGTCTCCCCCCGAGCTGCGTAACCGCGAGCGGGTCGCGTAAGGGAAAGATGAGATGCCAGCGATCTTCACCCGGCGCATCTACGATCCGCCCGCCGCGCAGGACGGCTATCGCGTTCTTGTCGATCGCCTGTGGCCGCGCGGGATGACGAAGGAGAAGGCGGCGATCGATCACTGGGCGAAGGATCTCGCTCCCTCGACCGATCTGCGGCGGTGGTTTCACGCCCATCCGGAAGGATGGGACGAATTCGCCGCGCGCTACCGCGCCGAACTCGCGGGAAAAGAGGACGCGCTGCGGAGGCTTCGCGCCGCCGCGGGCACGCGCCCGCTGACGCTCCTTTATTCGGTGCGCGATCCCGCCCGCAATCACGCGGTCATCCTCGGATCGGTGCTTGAGACCTTCACCCCTTAGGCCCGTCGAGCCCGGCCATCATGAGATCAGGCGCGCGCTTCAAGCACCATGTTGGTTGGCGTTTCGGTGGCGCGCCGCACCCGTGAAAAGCCGCCGTCATTGAGGACGGCCGTGAGCTTTTTCTCGCCCGCCTGCGCACCGAGCCCGTAGCCGACATCCTGCGACAGCGACGCCGGCACGCAGATCGTCGTCGAGAGGCTGTAGAAGATCTGGCTGATCGGGTTCATGTTCTCGGCCAGCGCATCACCGGCGATCGGTTCCACCACCATGAAGGTGCCGTCGGGCTTCAATGCCTCGCGGATGTGGCGCACCGCACCGACCGGGTCGCCCATATCGTGCAAGGCATCGAAGATGCAGGCGAAATCGAAATCCGATCCGGGAAAATCCTGGGCCGTGGCGACTTCGAAGGCGATATTCTCGACGCCGGCGTCCGCCGCTTTCTTTCGCGCCGCCTCGATCGAGGGTGCGTGAAAATCGATCCCCAGGACGGTGGCATTGGGAAAGGACTGTGCCATGAGAACGGTCGAACTGCCGTGGCCACAGCCAATGTCGATGATCCGGCCGCCCGCCTCCAGCCTGTCCTTGACCCCGTCGAGTGACGGAATCCAGTGTTCGACCAGATTGGCGGCATAGCCGGGTCGGAAAAACCGATCGGTGGCGCAAAAACAGCAAGGCGACTGTTCGCTCCAGGGGCGTCCCTTGCCCGACTTGAAGGTCTTCACCGCCTGGTCGTGCATTTCGAACTGCGAGAGGACGGCCTGAAAAAACCCCTGCATGCAGGCCGGCTGGCCTTCGCGCGCGAGAATCGTCGCCTGTTCCGGCGTCAGGGTGAAGCGATCCGACGCGGGATCGTAGTCGACATAGCCGGCCACCGCGTTTGCGCTCAGCCATTCGCGCAGATATCGAGCGTTCAGCCCGGTGCGCTCGGCGAGCGCATCGGCTGTCATCGGGCCGGCGCCATCCATGGCCACATAAACGCCAGCCTGATCGCCGATATAAGCCATCAACAGGCTCATGGCCCCTGCGACATCGCCAACGGCCTTGCCTGCAAATTCCTGCAGCTTTTTCTCGTCCAGCATAGATCCCTCCATTTTGTCCCACATCGTCCGATACCCCCCGCGAAATCGGACGGGTCACATGTCCGGGATCTTTCAGGCGATATCCACCAAGCGGGTTGACCATGGCCCGATATCCCCGGGCAGGCAATCGACTTCGACTCGCCGGACCGGATTATTTCCCGAGCGCGGCCATCATGTCCTCGAGTGTCGGGCGTACCCG
>RFKS01000286.1 GCA_003694205.1 Alphaproteobacteria bacterium
GTACCCCGGGGACTTCGTCTTTGAATCGATAGCGCCCTACAACCAGGTGGACTGGTGGGCCCGGTGACGGCCTGTTGCGGCTCGTGATGGCGCACGGCGAGCGCACTGCGGCCGGGCGGTGCGCGCTGGCCGCGTGTCGGGAGCATGCGTTGAGGGAGATCGCCTCGCTGCCCGGAGTCGTCCGCCGTCTCGAACCCGCGCGGCCGCCCTATCCGGTGGCACCGAGCGCGGCGCTCGAGAGCTATGCGCGGGCGGTGAGGGAGGCGATCCGTAGGCGCCAGGAGGGATGAGAATCGGGGTTGACCCGGGAGAGGATCATGACCGCATCGGTTCACACATTCTCCGGCGGCGACGCGCTTCTCGTGGTCGATGTCCAGGTCGATTTCTGTCCCGGCGGCGCGTTGCCGGTTCCTGACGGCGACCAGGTGGTGCCGGTGCTCAACCGCTGGATCGCCGCCGCCTGCAAGGCCCACTGCCCGGTCTTCCTGTCGCGCGACTGGCATCCGCGCGGACATCCGAGCTTTGCGAGCGAGGGTGGGCCGTGGCCGCCGCATTGCCTGCAGGACACGCCGGGTGCGCGCTTTCACCCGGATCTTGTCATTCCCGAGGGCGCGATTCTGGTCTCCAAGGGCACACGCTTCGACAAGGACCAGTATTCGGCCTTCGACGAGACGGGGCTCGCGCATGCGCTGCGCAAGGCGGGCGTTCGCCGCCTCTTTCTCGGCGGCCTTGCGCGCGACGTCTGTGTCAAGGCAAGCGCGCTCGACGCCCGGCGGGCCGGCTTCGCGACCTGCCTTGTCGATGCGGGAGCGAAGGCGCTCTCGCCCGAAGGTGCGACCGCCGCCGATCGCGAAATGAGCGCTGCCGGGGTGGAAATCGTCTAGCGGTACCCATGCGGCCCCCCACGCGGCTGGCCTGGTACCCCCCTCTGCATGCGCACGGCGCCGGATCGGCCGGGAACCCGGTGCGACATTTGATCCAGCTCAAGGCGCTCTTGTTGCCTTGTGCTCCAAAATGGCTATGAATTGGTCCCTGAAGCTCGCCCGCCTTCGGGACCGGTCGCAAAGTCGACCCCGGGAGGATATGCTTGCGGGCAGTCAGGAGTTGGGGCGCGGTGATGGATTATCAGCGTATCTTGTCCGACGCGATCCGTGCGGTGAAGGCCGAGGGGCGCTATCGCGTCTTTGCCGATCTTCTGCGCCGGCGCGGGGAGTTTCCCGCCGCCGACCGCGTTGCGGCCGACGGACGGGCGCGCCGGGTGACGGTCTGGTGCTCGAACGACTATCTTGGCATGGGGCAGCACCCCAAGGTGCTCGCCGCCATGCACGAGGCGCTCGATCGCTGCGGCGCCGGCGCCGGAGGAACCCGCAATATCGCCGGCACCAATCACTATCATGTGATGCTGGAGGAGGAGCTCGCCGATCTGCACGGCAAGGAGGCGGCGCTGCTGTTTACCTCCGGCTACATCTCGAACGAGGCGACGCTGTCGACGCTGGCGAAGCTTCTGCCCGGCTGTATCGTCTTTTCCGATGCCCTCAATCATGCTTCGATGATCCAGGGGATCCGCCATTCCGGAGCAGAAAAACGCATCTTCCGGCACAATGACGTGGCACATCTCGAGGAGCTGCTGTCGGCCGCCGAGCCGTCGCGCCCGAAACTGATCGCCTTCGAGTCGGTCTATTCGATGGACGGTGACATCGCGCCAATCGCCGAGATTTGCGATCTCGCCGCGAAATACGGCGCCATGACCTATCTCGACGAGGTGCATGCGGTCGGGCTTTACGGTCCGCGCGGCGGTGGCATTGCCGACCGTGAAGGGCTGATGGACCGGCTCGACATCATCGAGGGCACGCTGGGCAAGGCGTTCGGCGTCATGGGTGGCTATATCGCCGCCTCGCGGGCGCTTGTTGACGTTGTGCGTTCCTATGCGTCGGGCTTCATTTTCACCACCGCGCTGTCGCCGGTTCTGGCCGCCGGAGCCCTCGCAAGCGTGCGTCATCTCAAGGCGAGCAGTGCCGAGCGCGAGGCACATCAGGAGAGGGCGGCGACGCTCAAGGCGCGACTCGCGGCGGCACAGCTTCCGGTGATGCCGTCGGTGAGCCACATCGTGCCGCTGCTGGTCGGCGATCCGGTGCTGACCAAGCGTGTCACCGACATGCTGCTCGAGGATTTCGACATCTACGTGCAGCCGATCAACTACCCGACGGTTCCGCGCGGAACCGAAAGGCTGCGACTGACACCGAGTCCGCTGCACGACGACGCGATGATGGATGAACTCGTCGCAGCGCTGACTACGGTGTGGGCCCGCCTCGAGCTGCGGCGCGCAGCCTAGCTCCCTCGCCGGAGGCAGGGCCGCGGGACGAGGCGCTGTCGAGGCCTGAATCGTGCGGGCGGGAGAGCGTGTCTCATGGCACAGGACAAGACCCCGCATGGCGGCGCGATCATCGAATTCATTCCGCTCGGCAACAGCGTCAAGGTGACCGCAGTGGACCCAGCGACCGGCACCGAGGTGTCGATCGTCGGCGCGGCGAGCGCGAGTGATCGCGAGCTGTCGGCGCTCGCCCTGCGCAAGCTCGCCTATGTGCTCGAAAGGAAGACGCCGCCGGAGGGGGGCTCCGGCGGCGGCGGAATCGTCGTCTGACCTCAGGAAGCCTTCTTGCGCCGCCCCTTGCTGCCGCGGCCGAGCCCGATCTGTTTCGCGAACTGCGAGCGCTTGGCCGCATAGCTCGGCGCCACCATCGGATAGTCGGGCGGCAGATTCCATTTCGCCCGATACTCTTCGGGCGTCAGACCATAGTGCGACCGCAAATAGCGCTTGAGCATCTTGAGCTTCTTGCCGTCTTCGAGACAGATGATGTAATCATCCGTGACCGATTTCTTGACCGGAACCGCCGGCTTCTGGCGGGTCGGCCCCGACTCTCCACCTTCCGACTCAAGTTTTTCGAGCGTCTCATGGACGCTTCGAATAACGTCGGACAGGCTCGACGCAGGCACAGGATTGTGGCTTACATAGGCCGTCACGATATCGGCCACCATTTGCATCCTTGCGTCAGTTGAGTCGTCCCTGTTACTTGCCTCAGTCATGTTATATTACCCA
>RFKS01000287.1 GCA_003694205.1 Alphaproteobacteria bacterium
ACCGCGAGATCGATGCCGCGCTTCAAATCCATCGGGTTCATGCCCGCGGCCACCGCTTTGGCACCCTCGCGCACGATCGCCTGCGCGAGCACCGTCGCCGTCGTCGTACCGTCACCGGCCACATCGCTCGTCCTGGACGCGACCTCTTTGACCATCTGCGCGCCCATGTTCTCGAACTTGTCCTTGAGCTCGATCTCTTTCGCGACCGTCACCCCGTCCTTGGTGATCCTGGGCGCGCCAAAGGTCTTGTCGAGCACCACATTGCGGCCCTTCGGACCGAGCGTCACCTTGACCGCATTGGCCAGCGTGTCGACACCCTTGAGCAGCCGCTCACGGGCGTCGGCGGAAAACTTCACGTCTTTCGCACTCATCGTCGTAAAACCCCTCTTTCACGACTCGTTCAGGCAGCCTTCTTCTTCTGCGCCGACTCCTCGAGGATGCCGAGGATATCGGACTCCTTCATGATCAGAAGCTCCTCGCCGTCGATCTTGACTTCCGATCCCGACCATTTGCCGAACAGCACACGGTCGCCGGGCTTGACGTCGAGCGGCACAAGCTCGCCCTTTTCGTTGCGCGCGCCCGGACCGGTGGCAATCACCTCGCCCTGCTGCGGCTTCTCCTTCGCCGTATCGGGAATGATGATACCGCCGGCGGTCTTCTCGTCGGCCTCGATGCGCCGCACGAGAACACGGTCATGCAAAGGTCTGAACGACATGCTTTCAGTCTCCTGTGTTGTCGCGACCAAACGGACTGTTGCTACATGGGATGGTGCCGCCCCCCTTGCGACGGAACCGGCACCCGGCTTCCGATCTAGGTGCCGCCCCAGGCGCGTCAAGAGGTCGCGGCAAAAAAATTGGCACTCTCGGCGGGAGAGTGCCAAACCGGCCCGGACACCTGCCTCAGTGCGCCGCGATCCTGGCGCCGAGCCGGTTCATGAGAGCGACGAATCCGGGAAAGCTGGTGGCGATGGGGCGCGCATCATCGATCGCGACCGGCTCCCGCGCGCATAGGCCGAGCACCAGAAAGGCCATGGCGATGCGGTGATCGAGCCGCGTGGCAACACGGGCGCCGCCGGGCACCGGGCCGCCACAGCCTTCGATCACCAGTCCGTCCGCCTGTTCCTCGACGCGCACCCCGGCAGCAGCAAGCCCCGCCGCCATGGTGGCGATGCGGTCGCTTTCCTTGACCCGCAGTTCGGAAAGCCCGCTGAACCGGCTTGCTCCCTCGGCACAGGCGGCGGCGACGAAGAGAACCGGATATTCGTCGATCATGCGCGGTGCGAGCGCGGGGTCGAAATCGGTGCCGTGGAGCGCCTGTCCGCCGGCGATCTCGAGATCGGCCACCGGCTCGCCGCCGGCCTCGCGCCGATTGCTGACGACGATCTCGGCACCCATCGCCGCAAGCGCGTCGAGCAGGCCGGTGCGGGTCGGATTGACCCCGACGTCCACGATTCTCACATGCCCCGCGGGGGCAAGAAGAGCGGCGACGATCGGAAAGGCGGCCGAGGAGATGTCCCCGGGCACCCCGAGATCGAGCGGTGCGAGTTCCCTTTCGCCGCTGACCCGGATCAGCCGTTCGCCGTCCTCGGTGGCGACATCTATTGCGGCACCGGCAGCGGCCAGCATGCGCTCGCTGTGGTCGCGGGCGGGCACCGGCTCCCGCACCATTGTCGTCCCCGGCGTGTTGAGCGCGGCGAGGAGAATTGCCGATTTCACCTGCGCCGAGGCCACCGGCAGGCGATAGTCGACAGCGAGCGGCGCAGCCGTGCCGCGCACAAGAAGCGGCAGGTATTCGCCGTCGCGGGCCTCGAAGACCGCCCCGAACTCGGCCAGCGGCCGCATGACGCGGCCCATCGGCCGGCGCCTGAGCGAGGCATCGCCGCTGAGCACGGCGTGCAGCGGCTGGCTCGCGAGAAGCCCCATCAGAAGCCGCGCCGTGGTGCCGGAATTGCCGCAGTCGATGACGTCGGCCGGGCTCGCGAGCCCACCGACCCCGACGCCGTGCACGCGCCACGCGTCCTCGCCCCGCTTCTCGATCTCGACCCCCATGGCGCGAAGGGCGGCGGCGGTGGCCATGACGTCTTCGGATTCCAGCAGGCCAGCGATGCGGCTTTCGCCGGTTGCCAGCGCGGCGAGCATCAGCGCCCGGTGCGAGATCGACTTGTCGCCGGGAACAGCGACCCGTCCCTCGAGACGGGCAACGGACCGGGAATGCAGACGGGTCATCTTTCCTCTTGACAATCGGCGGCACGTTGACGATGTGGCGCGGAAGCTTTGACAGCATCGCGCCGCCATGGCAAGCCGGCGCGGTATATGGGGCGGCGGACGGCCTGGCCGTGCGGCGTCCGCCGGATACAGGAACCGGAGGAGCAACATCGTGGCCAAGCCCGAATGGGGGACGAAACGCAACTGTCCCAAATGCGGAACACGCTTTTACGACCTCGGCAAGGAGGATCCGGTCGTGTGCATCGACTGCGGCCATGAATGGGTGCCCGAGCCGATCCTGAAATCGAAGCAGCCGATCCCGCAGGAGCCGGCGCCGAAGAAGAAGGTGGCAGCGGAGACCGAAGACGAGGAGGAGGT
>RFKS01000288.1 GCA_003694205.1 Alphaproteobacteria bacterium
ATATTCCGGTCTCCGGCCGCTCGGATTTTCCCCGCCCCCTCGCCGAGGTGCCTGCCGGGTCCGCCGATAGGGTGCTGGTGTTTCGCGCCCACGGTTTCACGATCTACGATCGGGCGCCGCAGACCTATATCGACGCCATCTACGCCATGCTGCGCCCGGGCGGCGTCTTTGGCATCGTCGATCACAAGGGCAAGGAGGCGGTGCCGCAGGCAGAGAAGGGCGACAACGGCTATGTCAATGAAAGCTTCGTGATCGGGATGGCGGAGAAGGCGGGCTTCCGGCTCGAGGCACGCAGCGATGTCAACCGCAATCCCAGGGACACGAAAGATCACCCGCACGGAGTCTATTCCCTGCCGCCAACGCTCGCCGGCACGCTTCCCTTCACCGAAGCTCGGGAGCGTTTCCTCACCATTGGCGAGTCCGACCGCTTCACCCTGCGTTTCCGCAAGCCCGCGGAGACGGATCAAGTGCGTCCCTGAGGCCGGTCCCGTCGACAATGATCTTGCGGTTCGATATATCTCCTTCCTATATACTTCATGAAGCATGAGTCGGAAACAAGAACAAGGCAGCAGCGAGGGAGGATGCGATGCTTTCGATCCGTGGCGTGTCGAAGACCTATCCCGGAGGGGTGCGGGCCCTCGATGAGGTGAGCCTCGAAATTCCGGCCGGCATGTTCGGGCTGCTCGGGCCGAACGGTGCCGGCAAGTCGACGCTCATGCGCACGATCGCAACCCTGCAGCAGCCCGATGCCGGCAGCATCCGCTTTGACGGCATCGATGCCTTGGCCGATCCCGCCGGCATTCGTGGCACGCTTGGCTATCTGCCGCAGGATTTCGGTGTTTATCCGCGCGTTTCGGCGCAAGCGATGCTCGAACATCTGGCGATCCTCAAGGGGATCACCGATGCCCGCGAGCGCAAGGCGCGCGTCGCGGCCCTGCTTGAGCAGACCAATCTTCATGCCGTGCGCAAGAAGCCGCTCGGCAGCTTCTCGGGCGGCATGCGGCAGCGCTTCGGGATCGCGCAGGCGCTGCTTGGCGATCCGCGGCTCATCATCGTCGATGAGCCAACGGCCGGTCTCGACCCCGAGGAGCGCGTGCGCTTCCACAATCTCCTTTCGGAGATCGGCGAGGACAAGGTGGTGATCCTGTCGACGCACATCGTCGATGACGTCACCGATCTCTGTCCCCGCATGGCCATTCTCGACCGCGGCCGCATCGTCCGCGAGGGCGAGCCGGCGGCGCTGATCGCCGAGCTGGCGGGTAGGGTCTGGCGCAAGAGCATCGACAAGTCCGAGCTCGCGGCACATCGTGCGCGTTACAATGTCATCTCTACCCATCTCTTCGCCGGCAAGACGGTGATTCATGTGCTGAGCGACAGCCCGCCAGGCGACGGCTTCGAGCCGCAGGCGCCCGATCTCGAGGACGTCTATTTCACCAGCATCCATACGCAGGAGCGGGCCGCCGCCTGACGGTGGGGCCACTGCCGAGACCGATGTCCGGGGGAGACCGTCATGTTTCGCGCCATTGTCGGGTTTGAGTTCCGCTATCAGCTGAAAAGCCCCGTCTTTCTCGTCACTTTCGTCTTCTTCTTCCTGCTCGCTTTCGGCGCCATCACGTCCGAGAACATCCAGATCGGCGGCGTCGGCAATGTGCACATCAATTCGCCCTTCGCGCTGACCCAGACGCATGTCGTCTTCAGCTTCATCGCGATGTTCATCGTCACCGCCTTTCTCGCCAATATCGTGCTGCGCGATGTCGAGCTCCGGACGGCCGAGACCTTTTTCACCACCCGTATCCGGAAGGGCGACTATCTTTTCGGCCGTTTCCTCGGCGCCTATGCCGTCTCGCTCCTGCTGCTCGCGGCGGTGCCGCTCGGGACGTTTATCGGCACGCTCATGCCGTGGCTTGATCCCGAGCGCCTGGGGCCGTTCAGCGCCACGCATTATGTCTATCCGTTCCTCGTCATCGGGGCACTCAATCTCCTGTTCGCCGGTGCGCTCGCCTTTGCGCTGGCGACCCTCAGCCGCAGCATGGGGCTCACCTATGTCGGCATCGTCGCCTTCTTCCTGCTTTACGGGGTGACGCAGAACTTCCTCAGCGAGCCGGCCTGGCGCGCGACGGCAGCGCTGTTCGACCCCTTCGGCGGTGCGGCCTTCCAGGAGGCGACACGTTACTGGACGGCCTTCGAGCGCAACGGCCAGCTCGTCCCGCTCGCCGGCGACTTCTTGCTCAATCGCCTGCTGTGGCTCGGCGTCTCTCTCACCGTCATTGCGCTCACCGCCTGGCGGTTCCGGTTCGAGATCGTCGGCCGCAGCAGGCGCTGGCGCAGGAAGAAGGAGGTCGGGAGCGAGACCCCATCGTCTGCGACGCGCAGTCTCGCGCTGCCGCCGGTGCGGCTGGCACAGGGGACTGGTGCCGACTGGCTGCGACTTCTGGCCCGCACCCGCCTCGAGACCGGGCTTGTCGTGAAAAGCATCGCCTTTCCGGTCCTCGTCGCGCTCGCCCTCATATCGACCGGGTTCAGCTTCTATGGCGCCTCCCAGTTTCTCGGCACCGACGTCTATCCGGTGACGCGGGCGCTGACCAATGTGATGCAGGGGACTTTCACGCTCTCGCTTCTCATCGTCGTCGTCTATTACAGCGCCGAGCTTGTCTGGCGCGAGCGCGAGGCGGGCCTCCATGAGGTGATCGACGCGACACCTGTGCCGGGATGGGTCTTTGCCGGCTCGAAGATGCTGGCTGTTCTTGCGGTGGTCGCGATCCTGCTTGCGAGCGGTGTCGTCTTCTCCGTCCTCTACCAGCTGAGCCAAGGCTATACGAAGTTCGAATGGGGCGTCTATCTGACGCGGCACATGCTCGATTACGGCCGGCTCTTCTATGTCTTCGCCATCTTCGGTGTGCTCGTGCAGTGCTTCGTGCCCAACAAGTTCGTCGGCATGGGCGTAATGGTCGCCTATATCGTCTCGCTCTTCGCACTGGATCCGCTCGGCTTCGAGGATCCGCTCTATCGCCTCGGCGACCGTGCCGATGTCGCCTATTCCGACATGAACGGCTGGGGGCATTTTGCCGAGATCGCGCTCTCGTACGGCGCCTACTGGGCCTCCTTCTGCCTCCTGTTCTTCGTTCTCGCCCATCTCTTCTGGCGGCGCGGCGCCGAGGAATCCCTGCGCCTGCGGTTCGGCAAGGTGCGGCGGCGGCTGCGTCCCGCCATCTCGCTACTGGGCGTTCTCGCCATTGCAGCCGTGCTCGGGACCGGCGGCTATATCTGGTACAACACGCACATCCTCAACACCTACCGGACCGCGGACGATATCGAAGACTGGCAGGTGGCCTATGAGAAGCGCTATCGTCCGCTCGAGACGGTGGCGCAGCCGCGGATCACCGGGATCGAGGTTGCGGTCGACCTCTATCCCGACGCGCGACGCTACGAGGCGCGCGGCAGCTATAGGCTAGAGAACCGTACCGACGAGCCTGTCTCCGTGGTTCACGTCGGATTCAATCAGGAAACGGAAGTTCGCGCGCTCGATCTCGACGGCGCGGTGCCGACGAGCGTCGATGCGGAGTTCAATGTCCACCATATCGAGCTCGCGACGCCGATGGCGCCCGGCGAGGTGCGCACGCTGCATTTCGAGACGGCGCGCGCTGTCAGAGGTTTCCGACACGCCCGTAACAATGACGGGCCCTTCGGCGGTGGCAGTGTCGCCGTCGTCTCGAACGGCACGCTGCTCTATGGCGGCGATGCCATGCCGTATATCGGCTTCACGCGCCAGGCGATCCTCACCGACCGCAACAAGCGGCGCAAGCACGGTTTGCCGGACATCGAGCGCTATCCCGACCTCGATGACGCGGCGGCCGCACGCAACAGCTATCTGAGCCACGATGCGGACTGGGTCCGGTTCCGCACCACGGTGTCGACCAGCGGCGACCAGATCGCGGTCGCGCCCGGCTACCCGGTGCGCGAATGGACGGATGGCGGACGGCGCTATGTCACCTACGAGATGGACGCGCCGATGCAGAATCTCGTCGCCTGGCTGTCAGGCCGCTACGAGCGGCGCCACGCCGAATGGAACGGGGTCTCGCTTGATGTCTACTACCACCCCGGTCACCCCTACAATGTCGACAAGATGCTCGACACGATGAAGAAGGCGCTTGCCTATTACAGCGCCAGTTTCAGCCCCTATCAGTACCGCCAGATGCGCATTCTCGAGTTCCCCGCCTTTTTCGGCAATTTTGCGCAGTCCTTCCCCAACACCATCCAGTGGTCCGAGGGGCTCGGCTTCATCGCACGCGTCGACGAGCCGACCGATATCGACTATGTCTTCTATGTCGGGGCGCACGAGATGGCGCACCAATGGTGGGGGCACCAGCTCTCGAGCGCCGATGTCCAGGGTCAGACGGTGCTCGTCGAGACTTTGGCGCAATATTCGGCGCTGATGGTCATGGAGCACGAATACGGCCCCGACCTCATGCGACGCTTCCTCAAATATGAGCTCGACAACTATCTCTCCTCGCGTGGCCAGGAATCGCGCGAGGAAATGCCGCTGCTGCGGGTCGAGAACCAGCCCTATATCCATTATCGCAAGGGCTCGCTCGTGATGTACGCGCTCAAGGACTATCTCGGCGAGGCGCGTGTCAACCGGGCGCTGGCGGCGCTGCTCGCGGAGAAGGCCTACCAATATGATCCCTATCCCCGCAGCGTCGATCTCGAACGTCATCTGAAGGCGGTCGCCGAGACGCCGGACGAGCTGGCGCTGATCGAGGACCTGTTCGAGCGCATCACGCTTTTTGATCTCAAGGTGACCGGGGCGGAGGTGACGCCGCGCGAGGATGGGCGTTTCGACGTCACGATCACGGTGGCGGCGAAAAAGCTCGAGGCCGACGGGCTCGGCCGCGAGAGCGAGCGGCCGCTAGACATGATGATCGACATCGGCGCCTTCACGGTGCGTCCCGACGACAAGAAGTTTGCGCCGGACGCGGTGCTGCATCTTGCAAAGCACCGGATCCGGGGCGGCGAGAATACGGTGCGTCTGGTCCTCGACCGGGCGCCGGCCTTCGTCGGTGTCGATCCCTATGTGAAGCTCATCGACCGCGATGCCGACGACAATGTGAAGGCAACGGGATCCTCA
>RFKS01000289.1 GCA_003694205.1 Alphaproteobacteria bacterium
CTGCCCAAGGAGATGCTGACCGTCGTCGACCGGCCGCTGATCGAATATGCGGTGGCCGAGGCCTTCGCCGCCGGCGTCGAGCAGGTGATCCTCGTCACCGGCCGCGGCAAGGGACTTCTCGAGGACCATTTCGATCATGCCTATGAGCTCGAGGCGACGCTGCGCGCGCGTGGCAAGGAGCCGGCCCTCGAGACGGCACGGGCGGTGATCCCGCCCGCCGGGAGCATCGCCAGCGTGCGCCAGCAGGAGCCGCTCGGGCTCGGCCATGCCGTGTGGTGCGCGCGCCATCTCGTCGGCGATGAGCCCTTCGCCGTGCTGCTTCCCGACGATCTCGTGCAGGCGACGACGCCGTGCCTTGTCCAGATGGTGCGGGCGCATGCGGAGGTCGGCGGCAATCTGGTCGCGGTGATGGACGTGCCGCGGGCCGAGACCGCCCGCTACGGCATTCTCGAGGTCGGGGAGACGCACGGGCGCCTCGTTGAAGTGAATGGATTGGTCGAGAAGCCGGCGCCCGAGGATGCTCCCTCGACCCTTTCGATCATCGGCCGCTACATCCTCGAGCCCGACATCTTCGCCGAGCTCGAGCGCACGGAGCGCGGCGCCGGCGGCGAGATCCAGCTCACCGACGCCATGGCGCGCCGCATCGGCAGGGCGCCGTTTCACGGCTTTCGCTTCGAGGGCACGCGATTTGATTGCGGCGACAAGCTCGGCTACATGATGGCCGGGGTCGCGCTCGCCCTCGAGCACCCGGACCTCGGTCCGTCATTCGCCAACTATCTCAAGTCACTCGATCTTTATTAGGAAGGACGGGAATTCATGCGCGTCAGCGTTGTCGGTACCGGCTATGTCGGGCTCGTCTCGGGGGCCTGCTTTTCCGAATTCGGCCATCATGTCACCTGCATCGACACCGATGCGGAGAAGATCGCGGCGCTACGACGCGGTGAGGTGCCGATCTACGAGCCCGGTCTCGAGGCGCTGATCGAGCGCAACGGCACGGCCGGGCGGCTCGACTTCACGACCCGGATGGCGGACTCCGTCGCTGCGTCCGATGCGGTCTTCATCGCCGTCGGCACGCCCTCGCGCCGCGGCGACGGCCACGCCGACCTGTCCTACGTCTTCGCCGCCGCGGAAGAACTCGCCGAATATCTCTATGGCTATACCGTGGTGGTGACGAAATCGACGGTGCCGGTCGGTACCGGCCGCCGCATCGAGGCGATCTTGAAGGAGCGGGCGCCGGACAAGGATTGGGACGTCGCCTCGAACCCGGAATTCCTGCGCGAAGGGGCGGCGATCGAGGACTTCATGCGCCCCAACCGGGTCGTCGTCGGCGTCGAGAGCGAAGAGGCGCGGGCGGTGATGCGCGAGCTCTACCGGCCGCTTTTTCTCAACGAGACGCCGATCGTCTTCACCAGTCGCGAGAGCGCCGAGCTTATCAAATATGCGGCCAACGCCTTTCTCGCGACCAAGATCAGCTTCATCAACGAGATCGCCGATCTGTGTGAGAAGGTTGGCGCCGACGTCCAGGACGTGGCGCGCGGCATCGGGCTCGATCGGCGCATCGGCTCCAAGTTCCTGCATGCCGGTCCGGGCTATGGCGGGAGCTGCTTTCCCAAGGACACGCTCGCGCTGCTTCGGACTGCCGAGGAGGCGGGGGCACCGCTGCGCATCGTCGGCGCAACGGTGGAGGTCAATGATGCGCGCAAGAAGGCGATGGCCGAGCGCATCATCGCCGCCTGCGGCGGCTCGGTCGAGGGCAAGACGATCGCCGTCCTCGGTCTCACCTTCAAGCCCAATACCGACGACATGCGCGAGGCGCCGAGCCTCGACATCATCCCGGCCCTGCAGCAGGCGGGGGCGAGGATCTGCGCGCACGATCCCGCGGGCATGGAGGAAGCGGCGAAGCATTTCGAGAATGTCACCTTCTGTGATGACGCCTATGCGACCATGGAGGGCGCCGATGCGCTCGTCCTGCTGACCGAGTGGAACCAGTTCCGGGCACTCGATTTCGCGCGCGCCCGCGAGCTGATGCAGACACCGCTTCTCGTCGATTTGCGCAATGTCTACAGCCGCGGCGAGCCGCAGGCCGCAGGCTTTGCCTATGTCGGCATTGGGCGGGGACAGGTCGCGGGGACATGATGTTTCGAGAGGTCGATTAAGTATCCCGTCCCCATATTCAGGACCTGCGGTAGGGCAGGTGACGGCTGAGCGCCGCCATTGCCGCCGCGACTTCCTTGCGCTCATGGACGAGATAATCGGCGACCGCGGCATGAAGCCGGGGGTCGGCGAAGCGATGCACGGAATATGTGGTCACCGGTTCATAGCCGCGGGCGATCTTGTGCGGGCCCTGTGCGCCCGCCTCGACACGTTGCAAGCCGTGCGTGATCGCATAGTCCATGGCTTGATAGTAGCAAAGCTCGAAATGCAGGAATCGGTGATGCTCGAGGCACCCCCAATAGCGGCCATAGAGCGTGTTCCCGCCCCGAAGGTGAAGCGCGCCGGCGATCGGCCGCCCGGCGCGGCAGGCGAGCGTCAGCAACAGGCTCTCCGGCATCTGCGCGCGCAGGAGCGAGAAGAAGCGCCGGTTGAGATAGGGGCGGCCCCATTTGCGTGCGCCGGTATCGAGATAGAAGGCAAAGAAGGCATCGAGATCGCTCTCGCCGATCTCGCGGCCCTCGCGAATCTCGAATTCGAGCCCGCTCTCGCGCACCGCGCGCCGCTCGCGCCGGATCTGCTTGCGCTTGCGTGAGGAGAGACTGCCAAGGAAGTCGTCGAAGCTCCGATAGCCGCGATTGTGCCAGTGGAACTGCTGGTCGGTGCGCTGGAGAAAGCCGGCGGCGTGGGCACGCTCCGCCTCGCTTTCGGGCAGGAAGGTGAGATGCACGGAGGAGGCGCCGCGGTGCTCCATGAGCGCGATTGCGGCCGCGAGCAGAATCTCTTCCTGCTCCGGGCGCTGTGCCCCCGGGCGCACGAGGAGCCGGGGGCCGGTCACCGGCGTGAAGGGGACGGCCGCCTGCAGCTTTGGGTAGTAGCGCCCGCCGGCGGCGTCATAGGCCTCCGCCCAGCCCTGATCGAAGAC
>RFKS01000290.1 GCA_003694205.1 Alphaproteobacteria bacterium
CCGAGATCGAGCGCACGACGGTCGATCTCGCCTCGCGCTCGGGCGATGTCGGCCTGCGTGCGACCGGTAGCGTCATCACGTTCGACGGTTTCCTCGCACTCTATCAGGAGGGCCGCGACGATGGCGGCGAAGAGGAGGGCGAGAACCGCCTGCCCAAGTTTGCCGAGGGTGAGGAGGTGCGGCTCCTCGAGGTGACGCCGGCACAGCATTTCACCGAGCCCCCGCCGCGCTACTCGGAGGCGAGCCTCGTCAAGAAACTCGAGGAGCTGGGGATCGGCCGCCCCTCGACCTATGCCTCGATCCTGTCGGTCCTCGTCGAGCGCAATTATGTGCGGCTCGAAAAGAAGCGCTTCATTCCCGAGGACAAGGGCCGCCTCGTCACCGCCTTCCTCGAGAATTTTTTCTCGCGCTATGTCGAATATGATTTCACGGCGAAGCTCGAGGCCCAGCTCGACGACATCTCGGCGGGCAAGGCGGACTGGAAGGCGGTGCTGCGCGACTTCTGGCAGGAATTCGAGAAGCGCACGCAGGAGGTTCTTGCCATCCGCAATGCGGACGTGCTCGAGACGCTCAACGACTTCCTCGGACCGGCCATCTTCCGGCCGACACCGGAGAACCCCGATCCGCGCCGCTGCCCGAGCTGCGGCGAGGGGCGGCTGTCGCTCAAGACCGGCCGCTACGGCGCCTTCATTGGCTGCTCGAACTATCCCGAATGCCGCTTCACCCGACCTTTCACCAACAATGGAGAGGACGCGGAAAAGGCCGCCGAGGGACCGCGCCTGCTCGGCACCGACCCCGAGAGCGGCGAGCCGGTGACGCTGCGTCACGGCAAATACGGGCCCTATCTGCAGCGCGGCGAGAATGGCGAGAAGGGTGAGAAGGCGGCGCGCGTCTCGCTGCCGCGTGATGTCAATCCCGATACCCTCGATCTCGATCAGGCGTTGCGCCTTCTGTCGCTGCCGCGCGAGATCGGCACCCACCCCGAGACCGGCAAGCCGGTGCTCGCCGGAATCGGCCGCTATGGTCCCTATGTGCAGCATGAACGCATCTATGCCAGCCTCAAGTCGAGCGAGGAGGTCTTCTCGGTCGGCATGAACCGGGCGCTTGCGCTCATCGCCGACAAGGCGAAGAAGGGCTCGGGCGGCGAGATACGGGCCCTTGGCCCTCATCCGGAAACGGGCAAACCGATCCAGCTCATGAAAGGGCGCTACGGTCCCTATGTTCGCCACGAGCGGGTGAACGCGACCCTGCCCAAGGGCATGGAGCCGGACGCGGTGACGCTCGAGACGGCGCTCGAGCTGCTGGCGGCCAAGGGCGCGAAAAAGGGACGCGGCAAGAGCACGGGCAAGAAGAAGGCAGCGACCAAACGCAAGGCCGCGGCCAAATAGCCGCCGGCGCCAGATCATGACCAGGGACAGGAAGCGGCCGGCGCGCGGCGAGGTGCCTTCGAAGGCAGACATCCTGCGCTTCGTCGGTGACAGCAGCGCAAAGGTGACCAAGCGCGAGATCGCCCGTGCCTTCGGCCTCAAGGGAGAGAGCCGCATCGCGCTCAAGGAACGCCTGCGCGAGATGATCGAGGAGGGCACGCTCGTGCGCGATTCGACAAAATCGCTGCGTCCCGCCGGCCGTCTGCCGCGCGTGACAGTGGTCGAGGCGACCGGTACCGACGCCTTCGGTGACATGCTGTTACGGCCGGTGCACTGGGAGGCCGAGACACCGCCGCCGAAGATCTATCTGGCCGCGCCGGCCCGCCGCGGCAAAAGAACACCGGCGCTCGCAGTCGGCGACCGGGCGCTGGTGCGCCTTGCCGAGGACTCGGAGGAAGGCATCTACGCCGCTACTGTGCTCAAGGTGCTCGAGGGTGCGCCGCGCCGCGTTCTCGGCGTCTTTCACGGCGGCCCCGGTGGCGGACGGGTGGTTCCCGTCGCCAAGGGTGCGCGGCAGGAGCTGCTGATCGAGGCCGGCGACGAGAAGGGCGCTTGCGACGGCGAGCTGGTGCTTGCCGAGCTGCTGCCACGGGGTCGCGGCCGGGTCCATGGCCTGAAACCGGCGCGGGTGATCGAGCGCTATGGCGATGTCTCGGCACCCGACCGCATCTCGCTCATCGCCATCCACGAACACGGCCTGCCGACCGATTTTTCGCCCGCGGCGCTGGCCGAGGCCGAGGCGGCGAAAGCGCCGCCCCTTGGCGAGCGCGAGGACCTGCGCGACCTGCCGCTGATCACCATCGACCCCGCGGACGCGCGCGACCATGACGATGCCGTTTTCGCCGAACCCGATCCGGACCCGAAGAATCCCGGCGGCTGGCACCTCATCGTCGCCATCGCCGATGTCGCCTATTTCGTCCGCCCCGGCTCGGCGCTCGACCGCGACGCGCGGGAGCGGGGCAATTCCGCCTATTTTCCCGACCGGGTGGTGCCGATGCTGCCCGAGGCCCTGTCGACCGATCTCTGCTCGCTGATGCCCGGTGAGGATCGCCCGGTCCTGGCGGCGCATATCTGGATCGACAGCGAGGGAAATGTGCGGCGTCACCGCTTCCGCCGCGCCATGATCCGTTCGGCGGCGAACATCGCCTATGAGATCGTCGAGGCGGCAATGGACGGCAGCCCCTCTCCCGAAGCGTTGCCCCTTCTTGAACCCGTCCTGCGACCGCTTCACGCGGCACATGCCGCGCTTGCACGCGCACGGGCAAAGCGCGGTCCGCTGGAGATCACGAGCGAGGAACGCCAGATCATCCTCGACAAGAGCGGTCATGTCGCGGACATCCGGCCGCGGCCGCAGCTCCATGCCCATCGGCTGGTCGAGGATTTCATGATCACCGCCAATGTCGCCGCCGCCGAGACGCTGGAGCGGCGGATGACACCGTGCATGTATCGCGATCACGAGCCGCCGCCGCCCGACCGCGTCGAATCCCTGCGCGAGTTCCTCGCCAGCCTCGACTACCGCATGCCGCGCGCGGGAGCGGTCACGCCAAAGCTGTGCAACCGCATTCTCGCGCATTTCGCCGGCACGCCGCATGCCGATCTCGTCAATGAGGTTGTGCTCCGGACCCAGAGCCAGGCCTATTATGCGCCGGTCAATCATGGCCATTTCGGACTCGCCCTGCCGCGCTACGCGCATTTCACCTCGCCCATCCGCCGTTATGCCGACATTCTCGTGCACCGCGGGCTCATCCGCGCGCTCGGCCTCGGCAAGGACGGGCTCGGCGACGACGAGGCGGCGGCGATGGAGGACACCGGCGCCCACATCTCGGCCACCGAGCGCCGCGCCATGGCCGCCGAGCGCGATTCGGTCGATCGCTATCTCGCGCGCTATCTCGCGGGCCGTGTCGGCGAAACCTTCGAAGGGCGGATCAGCGGCGTCACCCGTTTCGGCCTCTTCGTGACACTCCTGCCCTCGGGCGGCGACGGACTCGTGCCGCTGTCCTCGATGGCCGGGGATTTCTATCATTTCGACGCCGAGCGCCATCGCCTCATCGGCCGCCGCCATGGCCGCGTCTACCGCCTTGGCGATACGGTCGCAGTGCGGCTGGTCGCCGCCGAGCCAGTCTCCGGCGGGCTCCGGCTTGCCCTCCTTGGCGAGGACGCGCCGGCAAGCGGCAAGGAGCGACGGTCGCCAGCGGGCGGCGGACGGCGGCGCGGAAGGCCGAGCAAGAAGCGGAGGCCCTGAGGACGCGGCCGGTGCGTGATCCTGGCGCTCCCGCAAAGTGGCGCAGAATCGACTTTTCTACGCCTTGAGGGCCGTGAACGACCCTTTTGCCGGCTCCGCGTTGCGCGAAAGATCACGGCGCGTGACCCTCAATCCCGCGCCCGAATGCGCACATGCGCACGCGCCAGAATGACGTCGCGTGCGGATCTTATCGGCTCGAATTGCTCTCGCCGCTGCGGGACAGGTAGTCCCGGCGTTGCGCGAGCACGCCCTCGAACTCGCGTTCGATGCCGCATCCGACCTGCCCCGGCCGCCTTAAATCGCCTGAGAAGCGACGGAGGGAGCGGAAACCGTCCCGCGACCCCTACGA
>RFKS01000029.1 GCA_003694205.1 Alphaproteobacteria bacterium
AAGGTGATCGAGGCCGGCGGGCTTTACGTCATCGGCACCGAACGCCACGAGTCGCGGCGCATCGACAATCAGCTGCGCGGTCGCTCGGGGCGCCAGGGCGATCCCGGACGTTCAAAATTCTACCTCTCGCTCGAGGATGACATGATGCGCATCTTCGGGCCCCAGCGCATGGACGCCTGGCTCCGCAAGCTCGGCATCGAGGAGGGCGAGGCGATTACCCATCCCTGGCTCAACAAGGCAATCGAGAAGGCGCAGGAAAAGGTCGAGGCGCGCAATTTCGAGGCCCGCAAGCAGATCCTCAAATATGACGACGTGATGAACGATCAACGCAAGGTGATCTTCGAGCAGCGTCGCGAGATCATGGCAGCGGAAGAAGTCGCGGAGACGATCCGCGACATGCGCCATGAAACGGTCGCCAGCCTCGTTGCCGCGCACATCCCGCCCAAGGCCTTTCCCGAGCAATGGGATATCGAGGGACTTGGTGTCGAGACGAAGCGGGTGTTCGGGATCGAATTGCCGCTCGAGGACTGGCGCAAGGAAGAGGGCGTAGACGAAGAGGTATTCGTCGAGCGAATCATCGAGGCCGCCGATCGCCATATGGCGGAAAAGGCGGCGCGCTACGGCCCCGAAATCTGGCGACAGGTCGAGAAGAGCCTGCTGCTTCAGGTCATCGACCAGGAGTGGAAGGATCATCTCGCCAATCTCGATTATTTGCGCCAGGCGGTGAATCTGCGCGCCTACGGGCAGCGCAACCCATTGAACGAATACAAGACCGACGCCTTCGCCATGTTCGAGTCGATGCTCGAGCGGGTACGCGAGACGGTGACGCAGATCCTCTCGCATGTCGAATTCGCGCAGCCCGAGCCGGCGATCGCCGAGCCCGAGCCGCCGAGCGAGATGCACGCGCATCATGTCGACCCACTGACCGGCGAGGACGAGCTCGGCCGCGCCCGCGCCCTCGAGCATGCCGCCGCGGCAGGCGGGCGGGTTGTGAACGCCGGCGGCACGGTGCGTGCCCGGCAGGCCGCCGCCGCACTCGATCCCAACAATCCGCAAAGCTGGGGCCGGGTGGCACGCAACGCCCCCTGCCCCTGCGGCTCGGGGAAGAAGTACAAGCACTGCCACGGCGCCTTCTGAGGTGGCATGCGGCACCACGTGCGCTGCGCTGCGGCCCGCGTGCGGATGGCACGCCATCAACAGGGCGGATCGCATGCGGGGCAATTGGTCGCATCCGGGGTAAATGTTTTAATCTTGAAATATAAGCCGGACCCGCCTATCGTGGCTCGTGCGCCCCGGTGCCGCGTCGACCGCTGTGCTGGATTGCGGTCGAGGCACCGCGCTATGGGGCGGAGTGGCAGCTGATGGTGAGGATCTGAGCCATGAAGATCGCCTGTCTGGGCGGTGGACCGGCGGGACTTTATTTCGCCATCTCGATGAAGCTGCGGGATCCGTCGCACGAGATCACGGTCTATGAGCGCAACCGGCCCGGCGACACCTTCGGCTGGGGTGTCGTCTTCTCCGACCGCACGATGGACTATCTGCGGGCCAACGACCCGGTCTCGGCGGCGCAGATTCTCGGCGAGTTCGCCCATTGGGACGATATCGACGTCCATTTCAAGGGCCGTGTCATCACCTCGGGCGGGCACGGCTTCTGCGGCATCGGCCGCCAGCGCTTGCTCAACATTCTGGCCGAGCGCGCTGCCGAACTGGGCGTCAAGCTGGTCTATGAATACGAGGTTGAGCCCGACCTTGCGGCATTTTCTGACTGCGATCTTCTGATCGCCTCGGATGGTATCAATTCGCGTATCCGCGAGCGCCATGCGCGGCATTTCGGGGTCGATATCGAGACCCGGGCCAACAAGTTCGTCTGGCTCGGCACGCACAAGGTGTTCGACGCCTTCACCTTCATCTTCAAGAAGACGCGGCACGGCTGGATCTGGGTCCACGCCTATCGCTTCGACGCGGACACCTCCACTTTCATCCCCGAATGCAGCGAGCGGACCTGGAACAATTTCGGATTCGGCGAGATGAGCCAGGCGGAGATCCTGGCGACGCTTGAGGAGGTGTTCGCGAAGGAGCTCGAAGGCCACAAGCTGATGTCCAATGCGCGGCATCTGCGCGGTGCCGCGATCTGGCTCAATTTCCGCCGCGTCCTGTGCCGGAAATGGTATTACCGGAACATCATCCTGCTTGGCGATGCGGCGCATACGGCGCATTTCTCGATCGGCTCGGGCACCAAGCTCGCCTTCGAGGATGCGATCAAACTCGCCGAAGTGCTCTCGGAGAGCGACCTGCCCGTTTCCCGCGCCCTCCGCCAGTATCAGGAGGCGCGCCATCTCGAGGCGCTCAAGCTGCAGTCGGCGGCGCGCAATTCGACCCAATGGTTCGAGGAGGTCGAGCGCTATGTCGGGATGGAGCCGATTCAGTTCTCCTATTCGCTGCTCACCCGTTCACAGCGCGTAAGCCACGACAATCTCAGGCTCAGGGACCCGAAATGGCTGGCCAAGGTGGAGAAGTGGTTCTACGCCAAGGCCACCGGTACGCGGCCGAAAAAGCCGGTGCCGCCGATGTTCGCGCCTTTCTCGCTGCGCGACATGCGGCTCGAGAACCGCGTCGTCGTCTCGCCCATGTGCATGTATTCGGCCACCGACGGTGTGCCGGACGAGTTCCATTTCGTGCATCTCGCCACGCGTGCCACCGGCGGCGCCGGGCTCGTCTTCACCGAGATGACGAATATCGCGCCCGAGGCCCGCATCTCGCCCGGCTGTGCCGGCATCTGGAACGAGACACAGATGCGGGCGTGGAAGCGGATCGTCGATTATGTCCACCGCGAAACCCGGGCGAAGATCGGCATCCAGCTCGGCCACGCCGGGCCCAGAGGCTCGACGAAACGCGCCTGGGAAGGCGCGGACGAACCGCTCGACGACGGCAATTGGCCGCTTCTCGCGCCCTCGCCGGTGCCCTGGTCGCCCGCGAATCAGGTCCCGAAGGAAATGACCCGGGCCGACATGGATCGCGTCATCGCCGACTATGTGCGGGCAACCGAGCTCGCAGCCCGCGCCGGCTTCGACATCCTCGAACTTCATGCCGCGCACGGCTATCTCCTTTCCGCCTTCATCACGCCGCTCAGCAACCGGCGGCGTGACGCCTATGGCGGCGCGCTCGTGAACCGCCTGCGCTTCCCGATCGAGGTGATGGAGGCCATCCGCGCCGCCTGGCCGGCCGAAAAGCCGATATCGGTACGCATTTCGGCCCATGACTGGGTGGGATCGCAGGGCATCACCGATGCCGATGCGGTGGAAATTGCCCGTGCCTTCGTCGCCGCCGGTGCCGACATCATCGACGTCTCGGCGGGCCAGACCTCGACCCGCGCGCAGCCGGTCTATGGCCGCATGTTCCAGACGCCCTTTTCCGACCGGGTGCGCAATGAGGGGCGGGTGGCGACCATTGCGGTCGGCAATATCTACGAGGTCGACCATGTCAATTCGATCCTTGCCGCGGGCCGTGCCGATCTCGTGTGCATGGCGCGGGCGCATCTGATGGATCCCTACTGGACCCTGCGTGCGGCGGCGCAGCAGCATTTTCATGGCGTCCACGTGCCGCCGCAATATCTTGCCGGTTTCGAGCAGCTCGAGCGCAATCTGGAGCGCGCCGGACAGATGGCGCTTCTCGCCTAGGAACGGAGATGGGACAAGGCGTGCGACAGGCGGTGATCACCGGCGGCGGATCGGGCATCGGACTCGCTATCGCGCGGCGTCTCTCTGCCGATGGCGCCACCGTCCTTCTGCTCGGCCGTTCGGAGGACAGGCTGAGGGCGGCGCAGCAGGCGGTTCCGGATGCCCGCATCGCAGCCTGCGACGTGGCGGACGAAGACTCCGTCAAGCGGGTCTTGTCCGGTTTCGGCAGCATCGACATTCTCGTCAACAATGCCGGTATCGTCGAAACCGCGCTCTTTCTCAGGATCGACGACGACGCCTGGCGGCGCATGGTCGACGTCAATCTCATGGGCGCCGTCCACTGTATCCGTGCCGTGCTCCCGGCGATGACCGCGCGCGGCCGCGGCCGCATCATCAACATTGCCTCCACCGCGGCGCTCAAGGGCTATGCCTATGCCAGCGCCTATGCGGCGACCAAGCATGCGCTGCTCGGCCTCACCCGGTCGCTGGCACTCGAGCTGGCGCGAACGGAGATCACGGTGAATGCCGTCTGCCCCGGTTATACCGAGACCGCCATCGTCGAGGCGGCGGTCGCGCGCATCGCCGAGAAGACGGGACGCGGCCCCGAGGAGGCGCGGGCCGCGCTCGAAGCGGCCAATCCGCAAGGCCGCTTGATCAAGCCCGAGGAAGTGGCGCAAGCTGTCGCCTGGCTGGTCTCGCCCGAGGCACGGGCGATCACCGGCCAGGCGATCGCGGTTGCGGGTGGGGAGGTGATGTAGCGTGCCGGATCTGCGCGAGAAGCTGGGTGGAGCCCCGCATTCCAAGCAGTCGCTGCGGCTGTGGCTGCGGCTGCTGTCCTGCGCCACGGTGATCGAAAAGCGGCTGCGCACGCGTCTTGCGCGGGAATTTCACACCACCCTGCCGCGGTTCGACGTGCTCGCCGCACTTGAGCGTCATCCCGACGGTCTCACCATGGGTGAGCTGTCGCATGCCCTCATGGTCTCGAACGGCAATGTCACCGGCGTCGCCAACCGGCTTCTTGCCGACGGACTGATCGAACGCGAGGTCGACGCCAGGGACCGGCGCACCTTTCGCGTCCGCCTGTCGCGCAAGGGTCGCGAGGAGTTCGCGACCATGGCGAAGGTGCATGAAGGCTGGGTCGACGACATGTTCGCCGATCTCACGAACGAGGAGATAGAGACCCTGATGGAGCAGCTCATACGTGTTCGCCGCTCGGTGGCGCAGAGCGAGAAGCGGGCGGCCGATGCGTGATCCCGTGACCTATGCCCCCACCCATTTCGCCTGGGAGTTCGCGGACGGCGTGGCCACCGTCACCCTCACGCGCCCGGATCGCAAGAATCCGCTGACCTTCGAGTCCTATGCCGAATTGCGCGACCTGTTCCGGGCGCTCAAGGACGGCGGCGCAGTGCGCGCGGTGGTGCTCACCGGCGCTGGTGACAATTTCTGCTCCGGCGGTGATGTCCACGAGATCATCGGGCCGCTGACCGAAATGGACATGCCCGGGCTGCTCGCCTTCACGCGCATGACCGGCGATCTCGTCAAGGCGATGCGCGCCTGTCCGCAGCCGATTATCGCCGCCGTCGACGGCGTCTGCGTTGGCGCGGGGGCGATTCTCGCCATGGCGTCGGACCTGCGCTACGGCACCGCGCGGGCGCGGGTGGCCTTCCTCTTCACCCGCGTCGGACTCGCTGGTTGCGACATGGGCGCCTGCGCCATCCTGCCGCGGATCATCGGGCAGGGGCGGGCCTCCGAACTGCTGTTCAGCGGCCGCACCATGGATGGCGAGGAGGCCGAGCGCTGGGGTTTCTTCAATCGCCTGTGCGAGCCCGGCGCGCTTCTCGCCACTGCCCGCGAGACGGCATCCGCGCTTGCCGCAGGGCCGAGCTTCGCGCACGGGATCACCAAGAACCAGCTCAATGCCGAGTGGGCGATGAGCCTCGAGACGGCCATCGAGGCCGAGGCGCAGGCGCAGGCGATCTGCATGCAGACGAAGGATTTCCGGCGCGCCTATGAGGCCTTTGTGAAAAAGCGGACGCCGCGGTTCGAGGGCGACTGAATGGCCGATCGCAGCTATCTCGACTGGCCCTTCCTTGACGATCGCCATCGCGCGCTGAAGGCCGATCTCTCTGCTTGGATCGACGATCAGCGATCGCTCCTTGCCGGGCCGGAGGAGGATGTCGATGCGGCGTGCCGGGCGCTCGTCGCTCGCCTCGGCCGCGATGGCTGGCTCAGGCACACCGTACCCGCCGCCCATGGCGGTGCCAGCGCGACGCTCGATGTGCGGAGCCTGTGCCTGATGCGCGAGGGGCTCGCCCAAGCATCGGCGCTCGCCGATTTCGCCTTCGCCATGCAGGGTCTGGGATCGGGTGCGATCACGCTCTTTGGCAGCGAGGCGCAAAAGGCCGCCTGGTTGCCTGCCGTCGCACGCGGCGAGAAGATCGCCGCCTTCGCGCTCTCGGAACGGGAGGCAGGATCGGATGTCGCCGCCATCGCCACGCGCGCGGTGCCGGTGAAGGGGGGCTATCGGCTCGATGGCGAGAAGTGCTGGATCTCGAATGCCGGCATCGCGGATCTCTACGTCGTCTTCGCACGCACCGGCGAGGGGGAGGGCGCGCGCGGCCTTTCCGCCTTTATCCTCGAGGCCGGCACGCCCGGATTCTCGGTCAGCGAGCGCATTCCGTTGATCGCGCCGCATCCGCTCGGCGTGCTTCGCCTCGAGAATTGCGTGGTGCCGCACGCGGCGCTGCTCGGCGGGGCCGGCGAGGGTTTTCGTATCGCCATGGCAACGCTCGACATCTTCCGTTCAACGGTAGGCGCGGCGGCGCTCGGCTTTGCACGCCGCGCCTTCGATGCCGCACTGATCCTCCACGCGGATCACGAACTCAACGCTTCAACCTTCGCCGCCAGGGTCACCGCGAGCACGCTGTCGGACCTGCACAGCGCAGTCGTGTCGGCCATTGCGACGCTCAAAGGTCCTCTC
>RFKS01000291.1 GCA_003694205.1 Alphaproteobacteria bacterium
GGCGGAGGCGGGCGGCCCGATGAAAACCAGACCCGCCTCCTCGACGGCACGCACGAAGGCCTCGTTCTCCGACAGAAAGCCATATCCCGGATGGATCGCCTCCGCCTTCGTCGCGCGGGCGGCATCAAGGATAAGGTCCGCGCGAAGATAACTTTCCGCGGCCGGCGCCGGGCCGATGGCCACATGCTCGTCGGCCATTTCGACATGCAGCGCGTCGGCATCGGCCTCGGAGTGAACGGCTACCGTCCGGATCCCCATGGCCTGTGCCGTGCGGATGATCCGGCAGGCGATCTCGCCGCGGTTGGCTATCAGAATTTTCCTGAACATCCGGGCATTCCCCTGCGGCCGCTCTCTCCCTCAGGCGGTCTTCTTGCTAGACCGAAGTGGCGTCCATGGCAATCGCCGGGCGCCCCGAATGGCCTGCTACCGTCAAACAGGGTATAGTCGCCTATCTCACATCGCAGGAAAGCGAAATGCCCGAACCAACACCGAACAGAAACGCGCGGGGACTGATCGTCCTTGCCGCGGCCATTGCCGTCGTCATCACCCTTGTTCTCGTGACACGCACGGGAACGCCGCCACAGGAGGCAGGCCCGGCGGCCACGCCGGAACCGGATCCGATCGCGGCGGCGGTCGCCGATCCGTCCCGACCGGAGGACGAGCGGGCCCGCGATGCCGGTCGCAAGCCGGACCGGATTCTCGCCTTCTACGGTGTTGCACCGGGCATGCATATCTATGAAATCGCGGCAGGCAGCGGCTATTACACACGCCTGCTCTCGCATGTGGTTGGGCCCGAGGGGCATATCGTGGCCCAGAACAGCGAACGCTTCTGGCCGCGCCTCAAGGACCGCGTCGAGCCCCTATATGCGGCGCTCGGCAACGTCGAGCCCTTCATCGGTGATCCCGCGGACTATGCCGGCGAGCCGGAAAGCATGGATGCGGTCTTCGTCGTGCTCATCTGGCATCACATGCATTATGACCCAGACGCGGGCGAGGTGCTGCCCGCACGGACGGTGCGCTTTCTCGACACCGCCCGCCGACTGCTGAAACCCGGCGGCACCCTCGCGATCGTCGAGCATGAGGCGGCGGACGGTACGACCCGTGCCGAAAGCGCAGGCTGGCACCGTGCCCCGAAACAGATGACCATCGAAGATGTCACCGCGCACGGCTTCGCGCTGGTCGCCGAGAGCGATGCCCTCACCAATCCCGATGACGATCTTCGCAATTACTGGCGGGAGGCCTTGCCGAAACGTGACAGCTCGCAGCGCTTCGTGCTCAAATTCGTCAAGCCGGCGGCCTGACGCCCACGTTCACTGGGGCGGACTTTCGATCGGCCGGCCGTCCTCGTCGACGAAGATGATCGGCGCCGGTCCCTCGCCCTTGATCTCGACGATGACAGGCTCGTTCTTGGCACCGTCGAAATGCGGCGCCCCCGCGGGGTGCTTCATGTAGCTGCCGGGACCGAGCGGAATCGTCCTGTCGGGGTCGAAACGCGTCCCCGTGCCGGTCCACCAGATGCCCTCGATAACGGTCACAAACCGATCATGGGGATGGATATGCGGCCGCGTGAAATGCCCCGGCGCGAAGCGCGCGCGAATGATGTAGAAGCCGGCCTTGCGTGGATCGCCTTCGATGAGCGCGAAGGAAAGCCCCGGCCGGATCGATTCCTGCCAATGAAGGTCCTGCGGCCGCAGCCGCACGAAGCCATTCTCGTCACCGGCATCGGTGCCGCCGGCGAGAAGACTGGCGGCAAGAAGGATCGTCAGAATTCGTGTCACGAAATGCCTCCCTCCAGCCCGTCCGACCCTGCGCCCCTCCCCTTCTAGCGCTCGAGGCTCGGGAAATAGAAGAGCGAGAAGGAAACGGCACGGTCGACGCGGACATCATCCTCCGACAGGGGAACATAGAGAATGCGCAGCCCGACATGCTTCTTGCCCTCGCGCAGGCCATCGACGCTTGCCGCCACCGGAACCCGGTGCCGCACGAGATAGTTGCCGCAGGCAATGATGCGGGCAGGTACCGCCGGGTCAGGGTAGGCCGATACCGGACGGCCGGTGAACTCGCCATAGAAATGCACGACCTCGGTCCCCATGAGCCGGATGGTCGCATCGACGACCGCCCCCGACCGGTCGCGCACCAGATCAAAGAGGGTAATGAGTGGCAGAAAACGCTTGAACGTGACGGGGTCGATGTCACGGCGCGTGGCCATCCGCCGCTCGCCTTTTTTCCGCTCGACTAGAGCCAGGATTTCGCCAAAGGCCGGGAAGCGGCGCACGATCTCCCCGCCCTCGACCATCTGCCAGTTGGTCAAGCGCACGCCTTGGCCGAGCACGCCCGGCCCGGTGGGCGGTTCAATCATGGACATGATTGTGCCCCGGGGGCGACCGGAGCGCAAGGACGCGCGCGACCCGTAGTATGATACACGAAAGTTTATACCTCTTTTCGTTGCATCGGGCGCACATGTGAGTGGCAGGGGCATGCTCAGCCACCGGCGACGAAGCTCCGGATCAGGCTGCCGGCAACCAGATGCCAGCCGTCGACGAGGACGAAGAAGATGAGCTTGAAGGGCAGGCTCAGCAGCACCGGCGGCAGCATCATCATGCCCATCGACATGAGGATCGAGGCGATCACCAGATCGATGATCACGAAGGGGATGTAGAGCAGGAAGGCAATCTCGAATGCGCGCCGGAGCTCGCTCACCACGAAGGCCGGAATGAGGCTCGTGAGCGGCGTCGCCTCGGGCGTGGCAGGACGCTCCCCGGCCGCAGCGTCTAGAAAGAGCCCGAGATCCTTCTCGCGCACATTGGCAAGCATGAACTGCCGGAACGGCGCCGTCGCTGCCGGCAGGGCCTCCTCGGGCGTCATCTCCTCGTTCATCAGGGGCGAAATCCCGTTCTCCCAGGACGCCTGCAGCGTCGGCGCCATGATGAAGCCGGTGAGAAACAGCGCCAGCGAGATCAGCACCACATTGGGCGGCGTCTGTTGCGTGCCCAGCGCCGAGCGCAGGATCGAGAGCACGACCACGATGCGCGTGAACGAGGTCATGACGATGAGAATCGAGGGGGCGAGCGTCAGCACGGTGACCAGCAGCAGGAGCTGCACGACGCGACCGGTCAGCGTTCCCTCCTGCCCGAGATCGAGGCTGAAGCTCTGCGCCGCAGCGGGCTCGGCAAGCACCGCGACAAACAGCAGCGCGAGCCCGAAAAGAAAGACCAGCCGGCCCCTCATGACCCGAGCTCCGGAGCTGTCGACGTGGCCGGAGCATCGCCCCTGATTCCGCTCTCGATCACGCGATCCCCGGCCGGACCGATGAGGATCAGATGTTCCACCCCGTCGCGGGCCAAAAGGATCAGTCGGTGCCGGCTGTCGATCCCCAGCGTCTCGCGGATCTCGAGCCGTCGCGGACCCTTTCGCCCCATGGCCGCCGCGACGCCAGGAAACAGACC
>RFKS01000292.1 GCA_003694205.1 Alphaproteobacteria bacterium
AGAAGCCCCATCTTTCCGATTCCGATTCCGTGCTCGCCGGTGCAGGTGCCGCCGGCCGCGATCGCCCGCTCGGCCATGCGACGGATGATGCCCCTGGCACGTTCGAGTCCTGCTTCATCGTCGGGGTCGAGCCACAGCGTGGTGTGATAATTGCCGTCGCCAACATGGCCGATGATCGCAGAGATGACGCCGGATTGCGCCAGATCGGCACGTGTCGCCTCGATGCTCTCGGCAAGCTTCGAGATCGGAACGCAGACATCGGTGATGAGCCCGATCTTGCCCGGATTAAGCGCACGTCCGGCATAGAGTGCCTCGTGGCGTGCTTTCCATAACCTGGTCCGTCCCTCGGCCTTGGTTGCCGCCTCGAATCCCTGGCAGCCGTGAGCGCGCGCGATCTCCTCGAAGCGGGCGAGATCGTGCGCAATCGTCGCTTCACTGCCATGAAATTCGAGAAACAGAGTCGGCGCGACCTTGTTGTCGAGCCCGGCATAGGCGTTGACTGCCATCACCGCGAGATGATCGAGAAGCTCGATCCGCGCCAGCGGCACTTCCGACTGGATCGCCTCGATGACTGCCTCGACCATCCCTTCGAGGGTCGCGAAGGGGGCGACGCCCGCGGCCACCGCCTCCGGGCGCCCGTGAAGGCGGAGCGTGAGTTCGGTCATGATGCCGAGCGTGCCTTCCGAACCGATGAGGAGGTGCAGAAGGTCGTAACCGGCCGAGGACTTGCGCGCCCGGCTGCCGAGTGTCACCACCGATCCGTCGGCGAGCACGGCCCTCGCCGCCAGTACATTCTCGCGCATGGTGCCGTAGCGCACCGTGGTCGTGCCCGAGGCCGCGGTCGCCGCCATGCCGCCAAGCGTCGCGTCGGCGCCGGGATCGACCGGGAAGAAGAGCCCTGTGTCGCGGAGATAGTGATCGAGCGTCTTGCGCGTGACCCCGGCCTCCACGGTGACGTCCTGATCCTCCGGGCGGACCTCGAGGACGCGATCCATACCCGAAAGATCGATCGCCACCCCGCCATGGATCGCCTGCACATGACCCTCGAGCGAGGTGCCGGCGCCAAAGGCGATCACCGGTGCACGAAAGCGGCCGCAGATGCGGACGGCTTCGGCCACGTCTTCGGTCGCGCGCGCAAAGACAACATAGTCGGGCGGCGCCGGGGGATGCGCCGATTCGTCACGTCCATGCTGCTCGCGCACACCCGGCGCGCGGCTCATCCGCTCGCCGAACGCTTCCTCGAGCGCATGCCCGAGCGCGTCCACATCGAACGCCCGCCGGTGCGGCATTCCATCCATCGCGACCTCCCTTGTCCACCGCCGATGCTACGCCATCACCGGTGTAACGGAAAGAGGACGCGGCCCCACCGGCCGCTATTCTCCCACCAACTTCGCGAGCGCTGCGATGGGCTCCGTGCCGTGACCATGCCCGCCGACGAGGGTCGCGACATCGAGCCCATAATAGGTGATCGCGTCGTAGAGCTCGCGCGCCCATTGCGGGTTCTGTGCCTGGCGCCCCGGTGAGTAGAGGTCGCTGTCGAACAGCAGCCGGGCGTCGGGGACATGGACGATCAGCATGTCGAAGGCATGGCCGTTGGGCACGGCATAGACCGCGACCGGGCGCGCGAAACCCGGCACCTGGCCTTTCTCCGTGATGCCCACGAGGTCGGGATCCGTGCCCGTCGTGCGCCGGATCATCTCGCGATAGAGGCCAAGGTCTGCGGCCGATGCCACGATCCGCGCTCCGGCAGCGGCATAGGGCGCAAGCCCGCCCATATGGTCGTTGTGATGATGCGTCAGCACGACATGGCTGAGCGGTTTGTCCGGCCAGCGCCGGGTGAGCGCGCTGAGGATGCTGCGCGAGCGTTCGGGATAGAGCGGCGCATCGACGAGCAGGAGCGAGTCCGGCCCGACGACGAGCAGATTGTGATGGCTCGAGCCGGTCACCTGGTAAAGCCCCGCGCCGACCTCTAGAAAGTCGATCGTCTGCGACTGGTCCTCGTCCGCCTGACCGCCCATGGCTGCCCGGCGCAGGAACCAGTGCGACATGCCATGGCCCCAGGCCCAGAGATCGCCGCGTGGCACATTCGCGGACGGCACCCCGTCGATGGTGAAGGCATCGGGACCGGTCGGCGGATCGAGGGCGATCTCGCGCAGCACCACGCGACCGACGAGATCGGCATAAGGCCGCGGCGCCGCGCGGGCGGGTGCCGGCGCCACCGTCTGCTCGCGCCGGAACGGCACCCGCACGCCATCGACGACGCGCCAGTTGGCGAACCTATAGCTATTCGCGACCCGTCCCCATACCGGATCGCGCTCGACGGTCTCGACCTTGGCGGGAAGCGCGCTGTCCGGATCGATGGCGAGGTGCCAGAGCGCGTCCGCCGCCGCGATCTCGTAGACGGCAAGGCGGCGGCCGGCATCGAGCGCGTCGGCAAGCCGGGTGACGCTGTCGGCATGTGCCATGAGCAGCGCGGGATGGCCGAGCCAGAGAGCCTTCAACTCCGCCGCAGCGCGTGCGGGGGCGAGCGCCGGCCCCGGGCTCGGGCGGAAGCCGTCCTTGCCCTCGCGCGCGCCACGCTTGCCGTCGAAGACCTCGAGATTGTCATAGAAGGCGTGGAAGGGATGGAAGGTCTCGATGCGGGTCGCGATGCGGAAGCGCGCCATCGCCGGCTGCCATAGGATCTCGATCTCGCTGTCGGAGACGTGATTGGGCGGGCCGTCCGCGGCACGGTTCTGGAAGGGCTCGAAATTCTGCGCGTGCACACGCTCATGGACGGTCGTGATGGCACGGAGCCGGTCCGCGCCGCCGAGCGTCTCCAGCGCGCGCGCATAGAGCGCATCGCCCGCGGCAAGCGCTGGCGTGCCGGCGAGGATCGCGAGAGCAAGCAGACAGGGCAGCAGATGCCGAAGGCGGATGCGAATCGGAACCGGGGCAGCGACACGGCGGCGCCCCCTCACGCGCTCGATGGACATGATGTTCGGACTCCCGGATCAATCGGAGCCCCCCGCGGGGCGATCCTAGGTGAAATGACAGAAAAGTGAAAGATGCCCGCGGCACCGACACTGTCTTGCCGGATCATTTCGCCGCCTCTAGCTTGCGGATATGGGAGAAGAAAGACAGGGGGAGGGAATCATGGCCCATTGTCTCGGGTTTGCAACAGCGGTGTTTGCCGCATTCCTTGCGACCGCGTGCGGCGAGATGCCGGCGCCCGACCATGTGGCGGTGGTCGGCGCCGGAGAGGCTCGGCAGTTCCCCGACGAGGCGGAATTCGAGCTTCTGGTCGTACGGGAAGGCGCAAGCATCGCCGCCGCCACCGAGGCGGTCAACGAAATCGTTGCCACCCTGCTCGAGACCGCGGCAAGATACGACGTCACGCCCGCCGACATGGAAACGCTCGATTTCGAGGTCGACGAGATCACCCGCACGGTCCGTCATCCGGACGGCACGCGGACCGAAGAGCCCGCGGGATTTCGTGCCGAGCAGAGGCTTCGCTTCACCGTTGCCGACGTCACGCGGACTGGCGAGCTTTATGGCCAGCTGATCGCCGCAGGGGCCCGCGCCGAAGGCGCGCCCCGATTCCGCCTTCACGATCCAGC